>CALWCO010000068.1 GCA_944376455.1 uncultured Clostridia bacterium | reverse complement strand
TCCTATCCCCGCGCGCGCATGACTTCGTCGACCGCTTTGCGGTCCTTTTCCCGATAGAGTATATCGTTGTCGGCAAACTCGCGCATGCCTTTGGCGGGATAGAAATCTTTGATGATGACCCCTTTCAAAGGCATATAGTCGATGTGCCGCGCTTCAAACGCTTCGAAAATTTCGGCGCGCGCGCCGTCAAAGAGCAATTCCTTGCGCAACGCACCGTCCGCCGCGGCGCGGAAACGCGCCGCGGCTTCAGGAGGACACTGTTCCTCCTTTTTCAACGCCCGCCACACCGCCGCGGCAACCAGCTGGCGGCGCGAAAGGCGATACAGCTGCTCCCAATCCAAGCCGTTCGGTACGGGCATGGGCGGCTCGCCGCGCAAGGACGCACGCAAAAGCGAAACGAGATATTCCCCCTCCCGCCCGATCGATTGCAGTTGTTCTTCCCGCGCGGCCGCCGCGCCGATCTCTGCCTGTTTCATCTGTTTTTCTTCCCGTGTAAAAAAAGACGGCGGAACACCGCCTTGACCGCGCGCGAAAAACGCTTTCCGACCCGACGGCGCACATACGAGAGATACGCCTCATCGGTACAGGAAATATAGTTGCCGTTCTTATAGAACCCTTCCGCTATTCCGACCAGCCAGGCGTAAGGCACCTTTTCACTCCGCCAACGGTTGTCGCCGCAAGTCACGCAGTGGTCTTTGCGCACGGCGATCACGCGGTGCAGGACGTATTGCCCGCTCGGTCGACGGTAGAGCGGCAGGTCGTATTTCCCGATCGGCGCGCTCAAGGGCACGATCCGCACAATGTCCCGCGCCTGATCGAGCATGGGCATCATGCTGTCCCCTTCCACTGGACGCAAGACAAAGCCGTAACGGGACAGCGCTTCCTCTATGGAAAGGTCTTCGGCGCACGTGCTCGGCTCGCTTCTTTCAGCCGACTCGGCATCTTCGGTCGGTTTTGCCGCGACAACCGATTCCGCCAAAGACGGCGATGCCACCGCCGTATCCGTTATATCGGTTACATCCGCTTTACCCTTTTCGCCCTGACCGATCATTCTTCAAGCAACCCCGCGCCGCGAAGTTTGTCCAAAACCATGCGGACATTTTGCGCCGCCTCTTCCGCGGAGACGTCATACGTCTCGCAAAGGGCCTGCGTCAGGCTCTCCTCGCTCTGTTCGCTTTGCAAGCGTTGCACCAAAAAGGCCGCCGTGCCGTTCATGCGGATCATGCCGTTGAATTTCTTCCCCGCCTTGCCGAGCGTGACCGCGACATATTCTCCGTCCACTTCGGATACAAGCACTCCCTGCAAAAGTTTCATGCGTTTTTTCTCCTTTATTCCCTCGTGAATTCCTCTGTCTGTCCGTTTATGCCCTCTTCGGATAACCATTCGCGCTTTCCCGTTAATGCGGCACAGGATATGCGCGCCGCTTCCTCGGATATGTTACAAGTCAAAAGCCAGATCGGCGTCTTTTGTACGATCTCTTTGACCATCGAAAGAACGGCTTGCGCCGCCGATTCGTCATCGGGTAAAAAACACTGCGACAGCAGTCGGGTCAACGACTCGCGCGCCGTCAATGCGCGCACTGCGTTCTTCTGCCCGCGTTCCAAAAAACATATTCCCTTGAGCGGTGCGGAAAAATTTCCGCCCAGGCGGTGTTTGCCGTTCCAGGGCGTGCCGTATACCAGCGTTTCCTTTTCAAAAAAACGAAGGAGCGGCTTATCGTCATTAATCATCTGCACTCTGTTTCCGAACACCTTGCGCCAAAGCGCGGCATGCGTGGATTTTCCCGTCCCCGACGGAGCGGAAAAAATATACGCATTGCCGTCCATCGCCAATGCCGAACCGTGAAAAAGCAAAACGCCCCGTTCTGCCGCCGCCGTGCAGAATTTACGGTATACCGCAAGCGTCTGCAGATAGGCATCGGAATAGTGTCCTTCCGCGCCGTCCCGCTCGCAAAAAACGTCGGCCTCGCTCACCGTGATTTCCATGTCAAAAGCGGCATCGACCGGCAAAAGGTATTCTGCCGCGAAACGCTCGAACGAAGGATAGGGATAATTGATTTTTACTTTGATGCCCGCAAACAGGCAAATGACATTTTGCATCGTACCATGCTCGCATTTAAAGATTTAATGGAATTTCCGGCAGATCAATGGGATTATGTACTGAAGAGCCGCCGCCCGTGGAGTCATTGCCCGTGGAATCGCCGCCCGCGGAATCGGAAACCGCCGCAGAAGAACTCTCGGAATGGGACGAATCGGGCCCGTCCAAAGGCGCACAGGCGGCACAGGCGGCACAAACGAACAAAGCGATCATAGCCGACAAGACCAACAGGGCAATAAAAATTTTTCTTTTCATCTTCTACACCTACAAAATTTTATAAAAACCGAGAGGTCTGTACCGACGACGGTTTTTTAGCAACATTTCAATTTATTATAACATAAATCTGCTATGCCGTCAATACTTTTTTCCTTTTTCACTTCTTTCCGCCTGTAGGATTACAATAGATATGAGACAGAGGGCATAAAAAAAGAGCAACGAACCGAGAAGTTTGTGATATAGTTTAAT
>CALWCO010000067.1 GCA_944376455.1 uncultured Clostridia bacterium | reverse complement strand
GAGATAGAGAAAGCACTGCAATGCGATATGTATTTCGCCGATCCATACTGCGCATGGCAAAAAGGGACAAACGAGAATCTGAACGGACTGCTGCGGGAATTTTACCCGAAAGGCAGGAATCTTTCGCGAGTCAGTCCCGCGACATTAAAAAAGAACCTGGCGTTGATCAACGCCAGGCCCAAAAAGGTTTTGCATTTCCGAACACCGCAAGATTTGTTCCAAGAAAATCTTATCAAGTGTTGCACTTAGTTTGACAATTCATCGAAGATCAGGAAGCAATAGGGAACTATTGTATAGTAGTTTCTAAAGACGGATCATACTACTTGGGGCAAATCATCAATGATCATAGCGTATCTTGTTGGGCAAAATTTTCAGAATTAACGGATGCCTATAAAGCATTTTGAAAATAATTTTTAGCAAAACTGTGAAAGTTTCATAGACGCTGTCGTTTTCAAAGACAGCGTCTTTGAATTTTAATATCATATAAATAAATTTGTATTCTTTTGATGAAAAAAATTTTTTGTAAATATATAAACCCGTGGTGCGAGTATTCCGCAACGAAACGAAAGAGCGGCACCATGTCCGCATTGACGGGAAAATATCCCAAGCGCAGAAACAGGTGTAAAGAACCGAAAAACAAAGGCAGGGGTATCTCCGGTGGCGTGAGGAACGGTTGCCTTTTCGCGGCGGGCTTTGTTTTTTTGCTCACGGCGCGGGGCAAGTGCAAAGGCGCGCGTTTGCCCGCGGGTTCACGGCGTGGCCACGGCACATTCGCGGGCGTTGCGGCGCGTTTCAAAGGGCGAAGGCAGTTTTTGGGCTTTATGGATTTCGGCGGCGGGAACGCCGAAATGGAAAGAATAGGCAACAACTGATTGACGGAAGCGGGCGATTTGTGATATAGTATTCATGAGTAACGACCTCGTTTGTTTATTTGTTTAGTTTTTTGTCATGATTAAACTATATCACAAACTTCTCGGTTCGTTGCTCTTTTTTTATGCCCTCTGTCTCACATCTATTGTAATCCTACAGAAACAGACATTTTTCAGCCGTGTTGGTATTGACAAAAGTAAAAAACTATGCTATGATTATCCATGGACGAAAGCGACACGATTTGCTGGTTTGATTTGTTCGTCTGAAAGGAGGAAAGCGCATGAAAGGCAAAAGAAAGAAGGGAATGATTTTGGGTGTCGTAGGGGCGTTTATGATTGCGTTGGGATTTCCGCCGATCTTTTTCTGGACATATGCCGGCAACGGGTTGGGAGATATGGAAATATGGTTGCTCATCCTTTCCGTCTTTTTGATTGTTGCAGGGATTGTGGTTGTCTGCATCGGCTTCAAATTTCGCTTTTCTCTCGACGAAGAGTTTTTAAAAAGGGCGCAGACATATCGGATGTATCCTTCCGATCCGTTCGTTGACTATAAACAGGAGTTGGAATCGGTGCGCAACAATTTTTATAACGACGGAACGCCCGACAAGAATTTTCCCCATTTTGAAGAGACAAGGGGCGGTTGGCCGCGAAATTGTTGCGATTATTCGGTCATTGCCAAGGGAAAGATCTATTACGGGATGGTGGTGAAGGCCAACAGCCGCCTGTTTGAAAAGAAATTCAAACGTCTTGCGGAGGGCGCGGTTCTGGTGTATTCCACGGATGAATTTTTTGAGCGCAACCCCTTGCAGTTGCAAAAAATCATCCGCAATCTCTATGACCGCGGCGACCCTGCCGTGCGCAAGATCCTGGCGGATGACTACAACTTTTTTACCAATTATCTCGTTGATCCCGCATTGACCGACGGGCGCACGGTGTATCTGACGACCGTCGTCGTTTATCGCCTGCATCTGCCCGAAGGCTGTTTTTCGGACAGCCTGGTTCCGTTGCTTGCCGCGCCCGAACAATCGCCCTCCTCTTTTTTGGCGGATGCGAAATATTGGACGAAAAAACTGATCGGAAACTTTGTGCACGGCGAGACGAACAGGACGTTGAGAAATACAGGGTCGAGAGATGAACTTCTCCGCCGCGGCTGACGTCGAAGGGCGGCAAAGGACGTCGCCGCGCGGTGCCCCGGCCGCAGACAACGGATACGGAAAGGAAGAGCAGGGAACAGCAGGGAACAGGGGCTTGTTTTCGGGCATGCCCCGCACCGACGCGGCCGTGTTCGGACGCATTCGGGACATTGCATCGTTGCGGCGGCGCGCAAGAAAAATTCTTGCGCGCCGCCGCAATTTCATGTCTTTGCCGAGGGGGAAAGATGTCCCCCGCAAAAGGACGAAAAAAATGAAACAGCCGAAATTGCGCGTTGAGGGGATACAGATCGGCGAAAAAAAGGCAAAAAGGCAAAAAACAGAAAAATTTTTGCCTTTTTCCGATTTTTTTGCTCCATTCGTTTGACAAACGCCCGCCGAGGGTGGTACAATAATCAAGCATGTTCCCGCAAAGGGGGATATTGCGCCCTGTGCGGCTTTTACATTATTATATATCTGTGTGTTTTTTCCGTGCGCCTGCGGCGACGGAGAAAAAGGAAGCCGTCCGAACCGTATCGCTTCTTAAATTGCTTTCGAGGCAATTTCAGAAAATATATTCCCAAATTTTGTAAGGAGGTAGAAAATGCCCACCATTAACCAGCTGATCAAACACGGCAGAGAGAAGCAGACCTACAAGTCCAAGAGCCCTATTTTGGACAACTGCCCTCAGAAGCGCGGCGTTTGCCTGTCTGTGACGACCACCACGCCCAAGAAGCCTAACTCGGCTCTCAGAAAAATCGCGCGTGTGCGTCTGACCAACAAACAGGAAGGCGTCGTGTACATTCCCGGCGAAGGCCACAACCTGCAGGAGCACAGCTCCGTGCTCGTTCGCGGCGGACGTGTCAAGGACCTGCCCGGCGTGCGTTATCACATCGTTCGCGGCGCTCTCGATACCGCAGGCGTTGCCAACCGCAAGCAGGCTCGTTCCAAGTACGGCGCAAAGCGCCCCAAGTAAGTTTTTCGTAGAAAGAAAAACGCTCGCAACAACGATAACTCCTACTTCATTTCGGAATATATTTTCAGATACCCCGATAAAAAGTAGGCAGTATGCGGAAAGACCTTCCGCAGAAGGTTCGCTACCGTCCTTAAAGGCGCGGCAAGCGATAGCTGTACTGAAGGGTAGCACACAAACCCTCGAATCAAAAAAATAATTTAAGGAGGATCCTACGATGCCCAGAAGAGGTAACGTACCCAAAAGAGACGTATTGCCCGATCCCGTATACAACAGCAAGGTAGTAACCAAGCTCATCAACCAGATCATGCAGGACGGGGAAAAGAGCGTCGCACAGAACATCGTCTATGAAGCATTCGAACAGATGCAGGCGAAGCTCAAAGCGGACGCAATGGAAATATTCAATCAGGCGATGAACAATGTTATGCCTATGGTAGAGGTCAAGGCGCGCCGTGTGGGCGGTGCCAACTATCAGGTTCCGATCGAAATCAGACCTGAGCGCCGTCAGACCCTCGCCATCCGCTGGATCGTGCTCAACACGAAAAAGCGCAGCGAGCGCGGCATGGCCAACAAACTCGCCGCGGAACTTATGGATGCATACAACAACGCCGGCGGTTCCGTCAAGAAGAAGGAAGAAACGCACAGAATGGCCGAAGCGAACAAGGCTTTCGCGCACTTCAAATTTTAACTGAGGAGCCAAAAGTATGCCCAGAGAATTTGACTTATATCATACCAGAAACTTCGGCATCATGGCGCACATCGACGCCGGCAAGACGACGAACACCGAGCGCATCCTGTTCTACACCGGTAAAACGCACAAAAT
>CALWCO010000066.1 GCA_944376455.1 uncultured Clostridia bacterium | reverse complement strand
TTTTTATTCAATACCACATCGGCAAAAGCCTATTTTTGAACCCCCAGACTATCTGGGGGTTTTCGTTATACAAGAAAACTCCCGCGGTGCGGGAGTGAAATATTTATTATCGGTGTTGTATTGCCGAATACAGACAAGCCGAGGCGCCGGCCGCGGCTCATGCCGATTCGTATATTTCGTTGCCGTAATCGTCAACGCGCTCCTTCTCCGCCTCGTAACCAGACAGTCCGGAAGACGGCATCTCGATGATCATGTTCTCAAAGACTACGTTATCCGTACAGCGCATGGCGCGGTTATATTCTTCCTCGTTGGTCACCACGAACGTCAATACGTTGCGGATGGCATAGCGCTTTTGGTATTTGCCGTAACAGTGGATGTCGATGTTATAGAAATCGGGGTCGGAGAACCAGTTGAACCGCGTGAAACCGAAAAGCCATACGATGAAATAACCGAGACGGTCGCGGAAACGCTCGCGGGGCATTTCGCTCAAATCCTTGGTAATGAGCTGCCCGCGAATGATCTCGGGCGCGATTTTGCGCAACTTGATCAGGTCGAAAGGATTGAACGTCTGAATGGCAAACTCGCCGTGATAGGCACGCAACAGTTTGACCACGTTCTCCACGAAGTGTTTCGCGCCGAAACAGGCTTTCAGCTCGATGAGCAACGGCACCCTGCCGTTGACAAAGCGGAGAAACTCCGAAAACAGCGGAACGCGCACTCCCTTGAACCCCAGAAGGTCGATATCCTTGATTTCGTCGTACGTATAATGTCCGATCCGCCCCTCCAGGCCCAGACACCGTTTGGTGTATTCGTCGTGAAAGACGATCAGCTGTCCGTCCTTGGTAACGCGGACGTCCAGCTCGATGGCGTACCCGTTGCGGATGGCGTTCTCTGCGGAAAGCAGGGAATTTTCGGGGATCTCGGCGGTATGATACCCTCTGTGCGCGATGGGTATTTTTTTCAGAAAAGAATGATCTAACCTTCTCATATCTCTTTCTTACGGCTCCCGCCGCCGAACGTCGGCAATCCGGCTTTTAGCACCGAAAATATGTCGCCGTCCCGCCTTTGTCGGCCTCAATATATTCTCATTTTGTATTATACCGCACATTTATAGAATTTGTCAATAAAATATTTAAACAAAAACGCTCGTGCCCTGCCTTTTTTCGTCATTTTTCTCCTCCTTTCCAACGAAGTACGCTCTCTTGACAGACAAAAGACAATGTGCTATACTATTAAAATACGAAAGAAGACACATGAGGCGAAATTCATGAATAAAATTGGTTTTCTGAGCGGCAACGCGATCAAAATACTCGCGGCACTCTTAATGATCGTCGATCACATCGGTTTTTTTCTCTTTCCCGACATCATCGAACTCAGGATCGTCGGCAGGATCTCCTTCCCCCTCTTCGCCTTCATGCTCGCCGAAGGATGCCGCTACACGCGCAACAAGACCATTCATTTCACGTTGCTGTTCGGCCTGGCCGTACTCTGTCAGATCGTATATTTTTTCTTCGATAACGGCAACCTGACCATGAGCGTTCTCGTCACCTTTTCCCTCTCCGTTCTCATGATTTATGCCCTGCAATACTGCAAAAAATGTATGTTCGATTTCAAGGTCTCCGTGCCCGCAAAGGTGCTGTCCCTGCTCCTCTTCGCCGCCACGGTCGCGGTCGTATTCGCGCTCAATGAAATATTTTACATTGACTACGGTTTTGTCGGCTGTCTGTTGCCCGTTACGGTCAGTTTATTCGACTTCAAGGACATACCCGTGCCCGAAAAAATCAAACAATTGGACAACCTGTATGTAAAGCTCGTCTGTCTGGCGGCGGGGCTGGCGTTCCTGCCGCTCACCACCGAACTCGGCGTCATCGAATATTACGCTTTCTTTGCCCTCCTCCCCCTGCTTTTTTATAGCGGCAAACGGGGCAAACTGCGCATGAAATATTTCTTTTATCTGTTCTATCCCCTTCACCTCGTCGTTTTGCAGTGCATCGCATGGCTGCTGTACTCTTTTTGAAAATGTGCGATAAAAAAATAAGGAGACCCCGTTATGGCAAAAGCGACAACGCAATACGTCTGCGGCGCGTGCGGCTACACCAGTCCGCGTTGGCTGGGCAAGTGCCCCGCCTGTGAAAAATTCAATACTTTTGCGGAAGAACTGCTCCCCGCGCCCGTGACGGCGAAGAGCGCGCCCAAGCCGCGCTTTGCTTCTTCCAAGGCCGTTCCGCTGTCCGCCGTGGAACGGGAGAAACTCACCCGCGTGCCGAGCGGCATCGCCGAATTCGACAACGTTCTGGGCGGCGGCATCGTCCCCGCCTCCCTCGTGCTCATCGGCGGGGATCCCGGCGTGGGAAAGAGTACCCTCCTCACACAGATCGCCGCCAACCTCGCCAAAGACCACAATGTGCTCTATGTTTCCGCGGAGGAGAGCTGTGCACAGGTCAAATTGCGTTGCGAACGGTTGCAGGTGACGGGAGAAAAATTGCTTCTGCTCAACGAAACCTGTCTGGAAAACATCGCCGAGAACATCGGCGAAAACAAATTCGTCGTCATCGACTCCATTCAGGCGGTCTACACCGAAGAGCTCAACTCCACGGCGGGTAGCGTCGGACAGGTGCGGGAATGCGCCACGCGTCTGATGCGTCTGGCAAAGAGCCGCGGCGTCACCTTTTTCATCATCGGACACGTGACCAAGGAGGGCGCACTGGCGGGGCCCAAAGTGCTCGAACACGTCATGGATACGGTGCTCTATTTCGAGGGCGAAGGCCAGGAAAATTTCAAAATCCTAAGGGCAGTGAAGAACCGTTTCGGCTCCGTGCAGGAAGTGGGCGTGTTTGAAATGACCGAGTCGGGCGTGCGGGGCATGTCCGATTATTCCGCGCTTTTCCTCTCGGACTCCCGCGGCGAAGCGGCGGGCAGTGCGGTCACCCCTTCGGAGACGGGCAACCGCTGCATGATGGTGGAACTGCAGAGCCTGGTCGCAAAGACGGCTTACGGCCTGCCGCGGCGCATGTCGCTCGGCGTGGATTACAACAAACTCATCGTCCTGCTCGCCGTGCTGGAAAAGCGTTGCGGCGTCCCCTTCTTCAACGCCGACGTCTATTGCAACGCCATGGGCGGCATGAAACTGAGCGAACCGTCCGTCGACCTTGCGGTCTGCGCCGCGCTCGCCAGCGGCGCGGCGGGAAAACCCGTCGACAAATATACCGCCCTCTTCGGAGAAGTGGGTCTGACGGGAGAAGTGCGCGGCGTCGCCTTCGCCGACAAACGAGTCAACGAATGCGTGAAAATGGGTTTTCGCCGCGTCATTCTGCCCAATAAAAATTTGCCGCTCTGCGAAAAATATCGGAACAAAATCGAACTCGTCGGCATATCCTATGTGGGACAGATGCTTAAATATCTCGATTTGAAATAACCCATACCATGCCTGCAAACAACGCGCAAAATGAGCGTCAAAAACAATCAACAAAATAACGGCGGCACGGGATTTTTTCGGGAGAATCGGCTCCGCCGCGTATTTTATGAACGCATACGGCAAAAAATATGTCTGTAAATGTAGGTTTGTCAAACATATGAGACAGTAAAAAGAAGAAATTAATGGAGTAAACCGTCTTTTAAGAAATCGGTGATATAGTCTTTCGGAGAGTGCCAGTTCAACGGTCTCATGGGGAAAGCGTTGTACTTTCTGTTATGTATTGCAAGTTGTGCAGCAAAGTCCTCAAACGAATAAAATTTGTGGGTAGCGTAAAAGTATTCGTTATCCTTTCTGTGGGAGCGTTCAACCTTGCCGTTATGCCTGGGTGTATAAGGTTTAAT
>CALWCO010000065.1 GCA_944376455.1 uncultured Clostridia bacterium | reverse complement strand
CCCCGTTCAAGGGACCACGTCCCTTGAAAATCCCGTGTCGGGTGCACGCGCACAGCGCGCTGCACAGCGGCGCGGGATAACATGGGATCGCAAAGGGACGCAGTCCCTTTGCCATGGGTGCGGGAACGGCGTTCCCGTGAAAGAGTAATTATTTCCAAGGGGCGCCGCCCCTTGGCAGCCCCGTTCAAGGAACAACGTCCCTTGAAAATCCCATGTCGGGGCCACGCGACTTACGCGTGGCGGGCGCGGAAAACGACGTTCCGACAAAAGAACAGAAAAAACTCCGCGGTATGCTGCCGCGGAGTTTTTTGTTCTTTGTTTGATCGTGACAAACAACCGTTCCCGACGAGAAAAAACTTATCTCTTGGAGAACTGAGGCGCACGACGGGCCTTTTTGAGCCCGTACTTCTTTCTTTCCTTCGCGCGGGGATCGCGGGTGAGGAAACCTGCCTTTTTGAGGGCGGGACGAACATTCTCTTCCGCCTGCAGGAGAGCACGGGAAATGCCCAGACGAATGGCGCCTGCCTGACCGGTGAAGCCGCCGCCGATGACATTGACGAAAATGTCATACTTCGCTTCGGTCTCGGTCAGCACGAGGGGCTGTTTGATGATGTACTGCAACGTACCCTGCGGGAAGTAATCGGCGAGGGTTCTGTCGTTGATGACGATATTGCCGCTGCCGGCGGGGATCAGACGAACGCGGGCGATCGCCTTCTTTCTTCTGCCCGTTCCCCAGAACTGAAGTTTTTTCTTCAAATTCGCTTTTGCCATAATGATTTTACCTCACCTTAAAATAATTTCAGCTCTTCGGGTTTCTGAGCTGCATGGTTGTGTTCGGGGCCCTTGAAGATCTTGAGCTTTTTGATCATGGCTCTGCCGAGGCTGTTCTTGGGGAGCATGCCTCTGACCGCCTCGTAAAGAGCGAGGTCGCTCTTTTCCGCCATCATCTTTTTATAAGCGATCTCCTTGAGTCCGCCGATGTAACCGGTGTGATATCTGTAGAATTTATCTTCCGTCTTCTTACCCGTCAAAACGATCTTATCGCTGTTGACAACGATGACAAAATCGCCGCAGTCGACGTTGGGCGTATAAGTGGGCTTATTCTTGCCGCGCAGGACGGCCGCCACTTTGGACGCCACTCTGCCAAGCGGAAGCCCGGCGGCGTCAACGACGTACCATTTTCTTTCAACCGTTTGGGCGTTTGCCATATAGGTTTTCATATTCCGTACTCCTTAATTTGCTTGATTTATTGAGTATTTTTATTCCGATATTTGCAAAGGGTAAACGACAAACGGGGAGAGTCGCCGCCCTTGAATACCTCTTTATTTTATTATGTATCGGAATTTCTGTCAAGCTGTTTTGCCTTTGCTTTTTCAAGTTTTTTATATTTTTACGATATTTTTTTGTGTTTATGCCCGTAAAAGAACATTTTGCGTGTTTATTCATAAAAAACGGAGAAAAATTGTCCTTTTGCGTAAATTTTTACACAAAAAAACAATAAGTCGGAAGAAAAAAATACAACGGCGCAACGGCAAAAAACTCTATCTTTTTCTCCCGCCCGACGGAATGCGGGCATGCCTCTTTCCGATTTTCCCCGCGCGCCCGACACCCTGTCCGCCGAAAAGCGAACGATGCGCACATGTTTTCCCTTTTCCCCTTCCCTTTTACTTTTTTCTCTTTCTTTTGCCCCCTTTCCCTCCGACGGCGCGGCCGTGCCCCACGGCTTTGCCTTTTTCCTTTTCGTCCTTTGTTTTTGTCTTTCCTTCTCTCACGGCTCCGACATTTTTGTCTTGGGCGCACGTTGGCGGGACAACGTTGTCCTGCCCTCTCGGTGCAACAAAATTTCCCCTTTCAACAAACAAGACCCCGATTTCAAAAAGCCTTTTGTTCCACGCCTGCAAACTTTTTCTTTCGGAAAAAATCCGCACCGATTCCATGACAGGCGGAAAAGGGGGGATATTTTCTCCCCCCTTTCCGCCCGTGACATTCTTTATGCCGAATGCGCGGCAACGCTTTCACCCGCACAAAACGGGTGCGTTATTTCATAAAATACGCAATGCCCGCGCACCCCGGACCTGTATACGTGCCGACGGCAGGCCCGACCGGCACCACGCCCGCCGCGCGGACGCCGTACTTCTTCTCGATCGGCTCGCGCAACAATTCCGCGCGCGAAGGATCGGCAGAATAGCCGATGTAATAGGGCTTTGAAAAATCGATTTCGTCCTTTTCCGTCAGCTCCACGATGGCTTGCGCCGCTTTGCGTATGCCTACTTTCTTGGCGCACGGACGGATGCATCCGTCCCGCAACGTGACGACGGGTTTGATGGCGAGCAGGTTGGCAATGGTAAATTCCAACGCATTGATGCGGCCGCCTTTGCGCAGATAGGTCAAATCCTCCACGGCGGCATAGAAACGGACTTTTTCGCGCAGGGCTTCCAGCTCGGCGGCGATCTCCGCCGCCTGCCGTCCTGCCCGTGCCTGCCGCACGGCGTGCTCCACCAAGAGACGGTGGGCAAAGATGGCATGGCGGCTGTCCACCACGAAAATCTTATCCGTTCCCAAAGCCTCTTTTGCCGTTACCGCCGAACGGTAAGTGCCCGACAATTCGCCCGAAATGGTAACGACAATCCCCTCGTCCCCCGCGGCGAGAATTTTTTTGTACTCCTCTTCAAAGGTGAACGGATTGACCTGTGATGTGTGCGGCAAGGTCTTGCTCGCCTTGAGTTTTTCAAAAAAGTGAACGTTGTCCTCGGCGGGAAATTCTTCGTCGCCGAAAAAGGTGCGCACCGTGAGAACGGTCACGCCCCACGCCGCCGCTTCCGCGGCCGTCATGTCGCAAGTTGAGTCTGCAATGATTCTGATTGCCATATGCTTGTCTTTTTCTCCTTTCTTCCGCAAAATGCCGCATAACCGAACGCATCCGCCCCTCCGATTCCGATCGGGAAAAACATTGCGGGTTTTTTTTATTATATTTGTCCGTCCTGCATTTTACCTCTTTTTTCTCTCTCCGTCCCGCGTAAAAGCCTCTACTGTTCGATCTCCGCATCTCTACTCATTGTAGAGACATTTTTTTGAACTCTATTATCGGCATATTTCCGCGGTTTTATTACCGATACCGCTTGTTGCGTCCTTTTTGCGCATTTCTCCCTTTTTGTTTAACAGCCGATTCACGGGCATGGTAGGGGCAAAAATGCCGTTTCCCTCTTTTGGGCTGCCTTTGCACGATCGTACCAAACATTCTTCTTCCTTCCTTTTGCCTTTGGAGTTCGCGTTCCGCAGGACAAAAACGAATTTACCCCAACGGCGCAGCCGTTAGGCGCGCTCTCCCCCGCACAAGCCAAAGCACCCGCTTGAACTCGTTTGAAGCGTCTCTCCCCCCTTTCAGACTTCTCATCGCCCCGTCCCCTGACGTCGCGGATTGCGACAACATTTCCATAAACAAGCGACCGTTGCGCAAGACTATGACGCAATCCCGCTCATACCGCTTATATCTTCGTCCGCCGCCCCTTCTCGCCTACTTGTCCGGCTTGCGCCCGTCCTCGACTCCGTGCGTTGTTAAAAAGATTGCCGCGATGCATGACGGCACTTGTCCGCTTTATCGACGGAGAGCCGCGGCAAAATTTGTCGACAAGACCGAGAGCGGCATACGGTACATTCACCCCGCACGCGGCGGCGATATACTTCGGGCGGACGCAAACGACAGGCGATCGGCGCTTGCGACGGACGCGGCGCAGTCCGCAAAGCCAAACCTTAAAAAAGGCAGATGAATTGTCAAACTAAGTGCAACACTTGATAAGATTTTCTTGGAACAAATCTTGCGGTGTTCGGAAATGCAAAA
>CALWCO010000064.1 GCA_944376455.1 uncultured Clostridia bacterium | reverse complement strand
CAAACGAGAATCTGAACGGACTGCTGCGGGAATTTTACCCGAAAGGCAGGAATCTTTCGCGAGTCAGTCCCGCGACACTAAAAAAGAACCTGGCGTTGATCAACGCCAGGCCCAAAAAGGTTTTGCATTTCCGAACACCGCAAGATTTGTTTGAAGAAAATCTTATCAAGTGTTGCACTTAGTTTGACAATTCACCCCTTGATACCTTTTCTTTTTCGCGCGGCGGGGGCATGCCCCCGCCGCGCGTTTTGCCGCGTTCGGACCGCAACCCGCGTTCGGTCGGGCGGACAGCCCTTTGCCGTTCTTTTGCCGTCCGATTTCGGAAACGAACGCATTGCTTTTGTTCGATCGTCCCCGCTCTTTGCCGTTCTTTTTCCGCGGGATCTGTCATTCCCAACGGGAAAGTTGTTTGGAACGATGCAAGGCCGCATAATTTTTCGACACGAACGACGATTTCCTGCACTTGAGAATAAGCCGCCGCCCCCTTTCCGTGCGCGTGTACACCACCTGCAATTTCCCCGTCAACGTCTTCAGTTTTTCGGCGAGCTTTTCCGCATATTCCTTCTTTGAGGATAAAATTTCGGGACAAGCCATCGCGCGCCAACAAAAATATTTCCCGAAACAGACGGGCACAAGGATATATCTGGGATTGCGGATGGGCGTGAACATATCTTCCACGGCGGCGTGGAACAAATTCTGATCGTGAACGGAAGCATTCAGCAATTCAATTTGGATCACAAGTCCTGCGCCCGTCGAAGTCACGCCGAGAGAAGCGTTCTTTGACAGCAAGTCCAGCTCCTGCATCGTCTCCATGACGCATTGGCAGAGCTTGCGGATACTCTTGCGGGGACTGCACCATATCATAATCCTGAGTAAAAACAGCCTGATGCCGACCACCGCTAAATACAGCGCCGCAAAACAGAGCAGTATGCCCCCTAAAAGAACGGGAAACTCCTCCCCCGCCAAATGCCTTGCAACGGTCATAAAACAATTGACCGCACCGTACACCGCCAAAGACATCATAACGGCGAAAAAGGCAAACATCAGCGCGTTTACGAATAAATACGGCGCCCGTGCGGCGTTCTGCCCCGGGATCTCGCTCGCCTCGTTGATGCGGGCAGACGTCCCGTCAAGCGCCCGATGCCATACCCGAGACAATTCGGCGCGACGGGAGGCGGCGGCGAACATTTCCGCGTCGATCCTTTCTATTCCCTTTTCGTTGAACGGAGGACGAAGGACGGAAATGCGGCCGATGCCGTTGCGAATCGTGCCGCTCTCATAATCGGGCCCGACAAAACAGTCAAACCGCCGCGCCACCGTCCTGAAATCATAGGATTGAAGCAGCTCGGGCTCCTCTATACTCTTCAAATCAATGCGGTCGCTCCATTTTTCCGCCGTCAGCCAAGGCCGTTCGACGGTCACGAGGTGCCAAATGTTTGCAGTCTTCCCCGGTTCGCCGGCGTACGTCCTGATCGCGCGGCCGCGCATCTGGTTGGAGAGCATGAAGCTGCCCACAAAACTTGCCAGAATGAGCGTGTTGACGCAAGGCGCGTCCCAACCCTCGCCCAAGAGGGATTTCGTGCCCACAAGCACCCTGATCCTTCCCTCTTCGAACAGGCGGCTGACATAGCCGACTTTGGTGAGATTGTTCCCTTCGAACGTATAGATGCAGACATTTTCGTCCGCCGTATCCGTCATACGGAACGCCGCCCCGTACTCCTTCAGCCTTGCGGCGCAACCGCGCGGCAGGATCACAAGACTGCCCGAAAGCGCGCCCGACGGAACGCCCGTCCGGCGGGCAGTTTCATAGACGCTTACGACGTTGACGGAATCGGGCTCTTTGTCCGTGCCGATGATGGAAACGCTTTCCTTTTTAATGTAGTCCGTCAGAACGAGCAACCGCAATTTTTCGGCCATGCACGCATTTTCGCGGCGTATGATCTCTTCGATGCCTTTGAGCTTGCCCACCGACGCAAGCAGGCGTTTGCGCAGCCGTTCATTGAGCGCAAGCGACACTTTGCCGCGCTCCACGAGCGAACGCTCGCTGAATATTCTTAGGCATTGCGCGCGTTCCTCTTCCTCCAGCAAGACGTTGAGCAAAAAATCCAACCCCTTCTCCAACCGCTCGAGCGTAACGGCAAACGGACGGCGCAAAGCGAGGCTTTTGCACAGTTTTTTATCCGCCTTGAACCCCGCGGCCTCATACAGGACCAGAAAGGACATTGCCTCGCCCGCGTGCGCATAAAGGAACTCATAGTCCCGCTTTTTCTCCAGCAAACGGGCATACCCCGCGCCGATATAGGGGCTTGCATAGAACGCCTTCATGCCCTCGGCCGCGCGCAATTTATAGGCATGAAACTGTTCGGTTTCCCGTTCGGTCGGAAAATTGATGTATATGTAATCCTGATGGGGACAGAGCGACCCCTCTTTCACAAGTTCGGGGACGAAAATTTCTTCGTCTATCTCCCCGCACAGATCGGTATAACGTTTCCATTCGCTCGGGGAGGCATCGTAAGGAGGGGTTGCCGTCAATGCGATTGTCTTTATGCCCTCCATCGAAGCAAGAAAAGATTCCAGAGCTTTTTGCCATTCGTTCTGCAGATGGTGCGCTTCATCCAGGCAAATGGTGCCGATCCCGTTCTCCTTCATCTTTGCCACGACGTCAAAACTGGCGTAATCGGTCCCGTCCTCCTCGTCCTGCCGACGTTGCATGGCCGCATAAAGAGCCTGATAGGTGACCGATGTGATGTCCGCGGGATCCCGCAGGTCATACGAGATGCGCACTTCGCCGCCGGCAAACATCCCGCAAAACCGCTCTCCCCATTGGTTGCGGATGGTCGTTGTCGGGGACAGGACGAGTGCCCGCATTCCGAGCCTGCGCATAAGTTCCAACCCGAGCACCGTTTTGCCGCTCCCCGGCGCCGCAACGATGTGTATGCGTCCGTCTGCCAGATATCCGTCTGCATCCTCCAATATCTTCTGCTGATAGGAACGGAATACTCCCCTGAATTTCACCTCTTCGAACATTGTCTTTCTCCCGTTTCGGTAAAGCCCTGTTTGCGGGCAGGCATGCCCGCATTTCCCGACGTTTTCGATTCATTCTTCTTTTCGACGGCAACAAAAACGATTAAGCAGAGAGCCGCCCATGCCCGCGGAAAATATCTGCGCGCCGCGTTCTCCTGCGGCGTTCAGGGGATGTAGTGCCCGCCCAGGCGCAGGTTGATGTCTTCCGATTCGAACGCGACGCCGTTCGCGCGGCAGAAAGCCTCAAACGCCTCGTGCGCCTTTTTCCCGCCGTAAAAAGTCCTGATACTCTCCAACAGGTCGTCCGTATGAAATGCTTCGATCAGCTTTTGCGTATTTTCCGCATCAAACCTGTAAAAATAGGCCGCTTCCCCGTCGCCATAGGCATGGGAGATCCCGGGAATACTGTCATAACCGTCCAACCGGAGACAGCCTTCGCAGAGGCTGCCCTTCAACGTATAACTGTTCCCGTCTTCGCCATATTGATAAATATACAAAAAAGTCTGCATTGTCCCCTCCTCCGGACCGATCCCCGCCTCGTCCGTAAGCCGCATCTTTCCCGCGCCGTTACGGCGACCGCGAAAATTTCCCGCCGGTCGCGTTTCCCGCGCAACGGCCTGCCTTTACCGCAATGCCTGCGCCGCCTGCGCGCGGCGGATCGATCGCATGATGTATATTGTATTTTTTATTGTACCACAATTTGCGTGACTCTTGTGGTCATACTCATATTCTACCACATTATTTCCGCTTGTCAAGTGGGAAAAGATCTTTATATATTCTTCTTTTGTAGGATTACAATAGATGTGAGACAGAGGGCATAAAAAAAGAGTAACAAACCGAGAAGTGTAGGATTACAATAGAT
>CALWCO010000063.1 GCA_944376455.1 uncultured Clostridia bacterium | reverse complement strand
CGTACTGCCCCGCCACGAACAGGGGCTCATCCATGCGGCGGACGGGTATGCCCGCGCGACGGGCAAGACGGGCGTCGTCATCGCCACGTCGGGTCCGGGCGCGACCAATCTCGTTACGGGCATCGCCACCGCCTATATGGATTCCGTTCCCGTCGTCGCCATCACGGGCAACGTGGGGCTCTCCATGCTCGGCAGGGATTCCTTCCAGGAAGTGGATATCTGCGGCATCACCATGCCCATTACAAAGCATAACTTCATCGTCAAGAATGTGAACGACCTCGCCCCCACCATCCGCGAAGCCTTCCGCATCGCGTCCACGGGCAGGAAGGGTCCCGTTCTCGTCGACATTCTGAAAAACGTACAACAGTCCGAAACGGAATACGAGCCAGCAAAACCCGTCGCTTATGTGCCCAAAACCGTATCGAAAGAAGCCGTCAAGCCTTTAATCGACGCGCTGAAAGCCGCCAAGCGTCCGCTCATCATGGCGGGCGGCGGCGTCATCTCCTCGGGTGCAAGCGAAGAGCTTAAAGAATTTGCCGAGAAGCTGGATGCGCCCGTCGCCTCCACGCTGATGGGCTTGGGAGCCTATCCCGCCTCGTCCCCCCGCTCGCTCGGCATGATGGGTATGCACGGCACCATGTCCGCGGCGAGGACGTGTATCGCGGCGGATACCATCATCGCGCTCGGCACGCGTTTTTCCGACCGCGTGGCACTCAACCGTGACAAATTCGCCGAAAACAAGACCGTTATCCAGATCGACATCGAGGACGCGGAAATCAATAAAAACGTCAATGCAAACGTTGCGCTGATGGCGGACGTGAAGGAAGCGTTAAAGACCGTCAACGCCGCATTGCCCCAACAGAATCACGCCGATTGGATGAAAGAATGCGCGGAACGCAAGAAAAAAGACATCATCGATTACAACGGATCGATCATGGCATATAAGATCCTGACGGCGGCGGCAAAGCTCGCCCCCAAGGATACAGTGGTCGCCACCGACGTCGGTCAGCACCAGATGTGGACGGCGCAATACTATCCGTTCGAAACGCCCCGTTCGCTCTGCTCGAGCGGCGGCCTCGGCACGATGGGTTACGGCTTCGGCGCCGCGATCGGCGCCGCGATGGGAACGGGAAAACACGTCATCATGGTGACGGGCGACGGATCCTTCAACATGAACCTCAACGAACTGTCCACCGCCGTGACGCAGAATCTGCCCATCACCATTCTGCTGATGAACAACAAGGCCTTGGGCATGGTGCGTCAGTGGCAGAAGATTTTCTACGGCAGAAGGTTCTCCCAGACGGACATCCGGAAAAAGACCGATTACGTCAAATTTGCCGAAGCGTTCGGCGCGAAGGGCATGACCATCGAAAAGGAAGAGGACATCGTGCCCGTCCTCAAAGAGGCGCTTGCCACCCCTTCCCCCGTACTCGTCAACTGCGTCATCGGATCGGACGAAAACGTGCTGCCCATGATCAAACCCAACGCGACTTACGATACCGTTATGGATAAAATGGACTAACGAGGAGGAAAGAAGAATATGCAATATACCATCAGTGCTTTGGTTGCCAACAAGAGCGGCGTTTTGATGCGGGTTTCCTCCCTCTTCTCCCGTCGCGCCTACAACATCGACTCCCTGTCCGTCTGCGCCACGGAGGACCCCACTCTTTCGCGCATGACCATCGTTCTGAACGGGGACGATTATATCCTTGAACAGATGATGAAACAGATGGATAAACTCATCGACGTGAAGAAAATCATCCATGTCGAAGCCAAAAACGCCATTTTCCGCGAGCTGCTCCTCATCAAGGTCAACGCGCCCGCCGAAAAGCGCGCCGAGATCTATCAGATCTGTCAGATTTTCCGCGCCAAAGTGGACGATCTCTATCCCACGTCCATGGTCATCGAACTGACGGGCGAGTCCAATAAGCTCGACGGTTTCATCAATATGGTCAAGGATTACGGTATTCTCGAAATGGCGCGCACGGGCGTAACCGCCATCTCACGCGGCGACAGCTGCATCAAAGATATGCTCGATTACAACGAACGCATTTAACGAACGGATTTTTAAGGAGTAAACAACAGCTATGGACAATATCTTTTCCAACGGCACCGCCATGGCGTCGCAACGTTCCCTTCTGCGCGCACTCGGCTGGTCGGAAAGCGAAATGAAAAAACCGCTCATCGGCGTCATCTGCGCCCAGAGCGAAATCATCCCCGGGCACATGATGCTCGACCGCATCGCAAAGCGCGTCTGCGACGGCGTTACCGCCGCAGGCGGTAAGCCCGTCATCGTGCCCTCCATCGGCGTCTGCGACGGCATCGCCATGGGACACGAGGGCATGCGCTATTCCCTGCCCTCCCGCGAGATCATCGCGGACAGCGCGGAAATCCTCATCAAAGCGCATCACTTCGACGGCGTTGTGTTCATCCCCAACTGCGACAAGATCGTACCCGGCATGCTGATGGCGGCGGCGCGCGTCAACGTCCCCGCCGTGTTCTGCTCGGGCGGTCCCATGCTGGCGGGCAGAAAGAACGGCAAAAAACTCTCCCTCTCCACGATGTTCGAGGCGGTGGGATCGTATAACGCGGGCATCATCGACGGGGACGAACTGCATGAATACGAATGCACCGCCTGCCCGTCCTGCGGCTCCTGCTCGGGTATGTTCACCGCCAATTCCATGAACTGCATCACCGAGGCGCTCGGCATGGCCCTGCCCGGCAACGGCACGATCCCCATGCCTTACTCCGGACGCCTCGCGCTCGCCGAAGAAGCCGGCGAAGCCGTGATGAACCTCATCGCCAAAAATATCCGTCCCCGCGACATTATGACCCCCGCGGCGATCAAGAACGCCGAAAAGGTCGACTGCGCCATCGGCGCCTCCACCAATACCGTCCTGCACCTGCTGGCGATCGCCAACGAATTGGGACTGGACAAATCCAAAATCTCCGTCGACACGATGAACGAGATCTCCGCCCGGACGCCCAACATCTGCCGTCTGGCGCCTGCGGGCAATCATTACATCGAAGAGCTCAACGAGGCGGGCGGCATTTCCGCCGTACTCAAAGAACTGGAAGACGGCGGCTATCTCGACACTTCCGTTATGACCGTTTCGGGCAAGACCATGCACGAAGTCATTGCCAAGGCGCGCGTCAAGGATCCCGAAATCATCCGCCCGCTCTCCAATCCCTACTCGCCTTACGGGGGACTCGCCATTCTCAAGGGCAATCTCGCGTTGGAAGGCTCGGTCGTCAAAAAGAGCGCGGTCGATCCGAAAATGTACGTTCACAGCGGTCCCGCACGAGTCTTTAACTCCGAAGAGGAGGCAATGCAGGCCATTTCGACGGGCAAGATCCATAAGGGCGACGTCGTCGTCATCCGCTATGAAGGCCCCATGGGCGGACCCGGTATGCGCGAAATGCTCTCCCCCACCTCCGCCATCGTGGGCGCGGGACTCGGGGCGGACGTCGCTCTCATCACGGACGGTCGTTTCTCGGGTGCGACGCGCGGCGCCGCCATCGGACACGTCTGTCCCGAAGCCGCCGTCGGCGGGCTCATCGGATTGGTCGAAGAGGGCGACACCATCGCCATCGATATACCCGCCTGCAAGATCGAACTCAAAGTGTCGGACGAGGAGATCGCCCGTCGCCGCGAGAAATTCGTGCCCGCCATGCGGCCCGTGGAAGGATACCTCAAACGTTACCGCAGTCAGGTCGCTTCCGCTTCCGAAGGCGCGGTATTCAAAAAATAAAAAAATTTGCTTTGAGCAAACCCGACGAGGCTTTTGCATTTTTGCGAAAGCCCCGCATTTTATGTTTTGGTGAATTATACTATTAAGTGCAACAGTGGAGAGAAAAAAAAGGAGTTCATACAAATCTGTGGTAAAATAGAGTTG
>CALWCO010000062.1 GCA_944376455.1 uncultured Clostridia bacterium | reverse complement strand
GATCTCCTTTGTGTAAATTTTGGTTTTGCAACTCTATTTTACCACAGATTTGTATGAACTCCTTTTTTTCTCTCCACTGTTGCACTTAATAGTATAATTCACCACGCATTCACGCAGACGGACGGCTTTTGCCGTCCGTCTGCTTTTTCTGCTTTCTGCCGCTCGTCTCCCCTTTTTCCTTTCCTCCGATTTCATCCGACGGCAGGGGCGCCGCCTGAAAAACAGGCGGCGCCCCTGCCGTTACTACTCGTTCTCCGTCCAACAAATTAACAGGCGGTCTCCGCCGATGGGTCCCAGATAATAATCGGATATGATCAGGTCGCTCGTTTTGTCCGAAAGCGTCAATCCCGGCAAAGAGAATCGGATTTCCGCCACCGTCTGACCGTCATAAACGCCGAAATAGCCGACGATCTCGCTCTCCGTCAAACGCACGCGGACGTGCGCCGTCTCATATCTGTACTCTATGAAATCCTTGAAGTCCTTCAAAAGTGCGGATTTTTGCTCTTTTGAAAGCTCCCCCGAAACGGGTGTCGGGGTATACTCGACCGTTTCCAATTCCAATGCGCCCTGCTCGTTCCGTTTCGCCGTCTGCAGACTGCCGTTTCTGAGCGCCGCAATGTTTTGCAACGCCTCTTCCGTCAGCGTTCCGTCGTCAACAAGCGTCTGCAGCGTGTGAATATTGTCCACGTACTGCGTACAGGCAGCGCACACAAAGAGGAGCACCGTCAGCGTCAGACAAAGGCCAATTAAAAGTTTTCCGCATTTTTTCATTTTCTTCTTCTCCCGAAAAGATTGATCGACGCGAGCAAAAGCCGCTTTCCGCTCTCGGCGCTTCCCCGTCGTCGGTTTTATTGTAAGTTCTTCCCGCTCCTTTGACAAGGAACGAAGAAGGAAAATTTCGTTCCCCTTTCTCTTTTTGCGGGAAAATATCGTTCCTCTGCCGCCCGCCGCATTGAAAGCGGCGGGCGGCGTCGGTCGGACAGACGCCTGCGGGGATCAGAAAGACGCCCGCGCCGCGGGCGCTTTTTTTGCCGACTTATCCTTTTTACGCTCCCTTTTCCTTGCCTTTCGGAGAAAATGGTGCTATAATGAAAAAAATAAATTTTTTACGGACTGAACTATGAGAATTGTTGTAAAAGTCGGCACATCCACCCTTGCGCATCAGACGGGCAGGATCAATATACGCCACGTCGAAAACCTCGTCAAAGTTTTGAGCGACATCAAAAACGAAGGGCACGAGATCATCCTCGTTTCCTCGGGCGCCATCGGCATGGGCGTCGGAAAACTTTCCCTGCCCCGCCGTCCGGAAGACATCGCCACCAAACAGGCAGCGGCCGCCGTCGGACAGTGCGAACTGATGTACACCTATGACAAACTTTTCTCCGAATACGGCCACACCGTCGCGCAGATCCTTCTGACGGGTGAGGACATGGAGAGCGACGTGCGGCGGCATAATTTCGAGAATACCCTCTCCCGCCTAATCGAACTGCACACCGTGCCCGTCGTCAACGAAAACGATACCGTGGCCACGGCGGAAATCGCATTCGGGGATAACGATACCCTTTCGGCCAGGGTCGCCTGTTCGGTAAAAGCCGACCTTCTCATTCTTCTGACGGATATAGACGGATTGTATACCGCCAATCCGCACGAGAATAAAGACGCAAAACTCATCCCATATGTAGAGGCAATCACGCCCGCAATCGAAGCGCTCGGCGGTTCGAGCGGAACCAAACTGGGTACGGGCGGCATGATCACCAAACTGCGCGCGGGAAAAATGGCCAACGAACAGGGCATCGACATGATCATCGCCAACGGCAACGATCCCGCGATTTTATACGAAATCATGGAAGGAAAGAGCGTCGGAACGCTCTTTAAGGGAAAAAAATTATGACGACACAGGATATTCTCAAACGTGCAAAAAAAGCGACGCGCGAACTCGCCGCCGCAACCAATCAGCAAAAGAACAGAGCGCTCGAGCTCATGGCAGAATGCCTGATCGAGGATACGGACAAAATCCTTACCGCGAACAAGGCCGATATGGAAGCCGCCAAGGGCGTCATTTCGGACGTCATGCTCGACCGTCTCGCCCTCTCGTCTGCACGCATCAAAGGTATGGCGGACGGCATTCTGGCGCTCACCGCCCTCCCCGACCCCGTCGGGGAAGTCCTTGCCCGCGTCGAACGCCCCAACGGATTGGTGATTGAAAAGACCGCCGTTCCCATGGGCGTCGTCGCCATCATCTACGAAAGCCGCCCGAACGTTACTTCCGACGCCGCCGCGCTTGCCTTAAAAAGCGGAAACGTCTGCATCCTGCGCTCGGGAAAAGAGGCGTGGCGCTCGGCCAAAGCCGTCGTGGACGCCCTCCAACGCGGCGTGCTCTCCGCGGGGTTCTCGCCCGATTGCGTACAGCTCATCGAAGATACCACCCGCCAGAGCTCGACCGACCTCATGACGGCAAACGGCTATGTCGACCTGCTCATCCCCCGCGGCGGGGCGGGACTCATCAATGCCTGTCTGGAAAATGCCACCGTCCCCTGCATTCAGACGGGCACGGGCATCTGTCATATCTATGTCGACGAATTCGCCGATTTCGATAAGGCGCTCAACATCGTCGAAAACGCCAAAACCAGCCGCCCGAGCGTCTGCAACGCCGCGGAAGTCTGTCTGGTGCATAGGACGATCGCGCCCGCCTTTCTGCCCCTTCTGAAAAAACGCCTCGTCGATGACCGCGCGGCCGCGGGCAAACAGTCCGTCGCGCTCAGACTGGACGAAGAAGCAAGAAAATACATTGAAGGCACCCCCGCCAAAAAGAAAGATTTCGATACGGAATTCCTCGATTACATCCTCGCCGTCGGAGTCGTCGACAGCGCCGAGGACGCCGTGACGCACATCGGACGCCACTCCACGGGGCATTCGGAAGCCATTGTTACGGAAGACAAGGACAACGCCAAAATATTTGTGCAGGGCGTGGACAGCGCGGCGGTTTACGTCAACGCCTCCACCCGCTTCACGGACGGCGGAGAATTCGGGCTCGGCTGTGAAATGGGCATTTCCACCCAGAAGCTGCACGCCCGCGGCCCCATGGGGCTCAGGGAACTCTGCACGTATAAATACATCGTGCGCGGCGACGGACAGATCCGTTAAAAGACGAAAAAGAAGGGACGTTTTGCCCCTTCTTTTCTTGTCCTTTTATTGTTTTATATCAGACATAGTACTACACAAAAGAATCAAAAGGAGCAAAATATGCCCTGCCCGAACGTAAAAGAATGTCTTTGTCCGAAAGAAAGCTGTCCCAATCACGGACAATGTTGCGCGTGCGTGAAAAAACACCGCGACACGGACAGTCTGCCCTTCTGCCTGTTTCCCGACAACGGCGGGGACAAATCCAACCGCAACCATTACGAAGTACTGAAAAAACGTTTTGAAAAAAACGATACGGAAATTCGAGGTAAAATGACATGAATGAAACGCTTGAAGAAAAATATGCCGCCATACGGGAAACCGTTCTGTCTTCCACGCAAAGCAATCCCGTCAAAATTGCCCTTACGGCAATGGAAAAAGATTTTGTGAATATGCACGGCCCCGAGCACCACTTTCTGGACGGCGCGGCATTTCTTGCGGCCTATCACAACGCGGGCGGCGACATCGATTTGAACGCCGCACTCGATCGGCTCGCCGAACGCGCGCGGCAGATGCCGGGCGCCATGTGCGGATATTGGGGCGTATGCGGCAGTGCGGCGTCCGTGGGAGCCGCCCTTTCCGTCGTTCACGGTACTTCCCCTTTGAGCACGGACGAATATTATAAGGATAACCTGGAATTTGTTTCCCGCGTCCTTGCCGCGATGAGCAAAATCGGCGGCGCGCGGTGCTGTAAGCGCAACGCCTTCCTCTCCCTCTCGGCGGGCGCGGCTTTCGTGCGCGAAAAATACGGCATTCCCATGCAGACCGAGCCGATCGAATGTCCCTTTTCCGCGCAGAACAGACAATGCCTCGGCAAAAAATGCCCCTTCCGTCCCTCTGAAAAACTTTAATTTTTTGCAAAAGACAGAAAAGAAGCGGACAGCTTCTTTTTTTATTCGAAGCGCCGCAACATCGGCGCGGAAACGGTCAACCGGACGGAAAAGCGCGAAATTTTCCGAACTTCACGCTTCAGAAACGATCAACCGTAAACTTGCGATCATCCGTAAAGGCCATAAAGACTCCGTTTGAAAACGCCGCCGATGAAATTTTTACAGGACGGGAAAGCCTGAACGGCAGAAAAAAATAGGTTCTATAATAAATGTTGGGGTGAGGGAAGTCGCTTCAACATTTTTTTGAATTGCAACAAAAAAAGAAGCATAGAAAGAAAAAATCCTGTAAAATGAATTTACCACAAAACACTCAGG
>CALWCO010000061.1 GCA_944376455.1 uncultured Clostridia bacterium | reverse complement strand
ATGAAAACCATCAAGAGGATCCTCGCAGTTCTTCTCTTGATAGCATTGGGACTTGGCGTCGGCTACTTGTGCTACACCTGTAGCCGATTGCCTTCCGATGCGGAAACTGCGGAGGCAGCTTATGAGCAGACGATTTCATATTAGCATTACGGTCATTCTGTCCGTACTTTTTCTCGTGCTGACCGCCGTGTTCCGGCAGTCGTATGCAAGATTCGGCGAGTGTTGCAAGGACTTTGGTTTATCCGTCGTCTACTATTTTTGCGAGCTGTTCGGGATAGATTATTCCTTTATGCCCACCGTCACGGAATATTCAAATGTATTGCAATGGGAGATACTGTTGCCGTCCGATTTTGATACTTTCACGGACTCGGCGACGAATTACTTCTATCTCCTCATAGATAGTGAAAATTTCGCCGGGTATTGGCCGGCTGTCGGCGACGTCATGCTCGTCATGGCAAAGGTCATCGCCGCGGCCCTGCCCTGCGTCATTGCATTGATATTCGTCGTATTCCGTATATACAAGCAGGGCAACACAAAGCACAACCAGGACACCAGACCGCTCAAAGCTTTCAAATGGATGTCGGCGAGAACGTATGAGCCCGTCAAGCGCGCCCTACTTTCTTACCGCAACTACCTCTCAGAGCATAAGGCAATATGGGTGTGCTGGATCGTCCTTTGGGTGTTCCATCTGAACCTTGCGAGTATCATCATGGAGTTCTTTGCGTACTATTTCTATTTCGTGTTGAGCTTTGACGTCGGCAATCTGTATGTGCAGGTCTGCAAGCTGTTTATCGATTTGCAGGTCATCTTCCGGCACTTTCCGTGGTGGAGCATCGTAACGGTGACATGGCTGCTCTTCAATCGCTGGCGAAAAAATATCGCACGCAACCGCCTGCGGCACTTCGAGGCAAGGAACTGCGGGTTTATCAACGAACTGCCTATTGTTTCAATGTCGTGCGGCTCTATGGGAAAGCGCAAAACGACGCTCATCACGGACATGGTGCTGTCGCAAGAGGTCATGTTCAGGCAAAAGGCACTCTCCATATTGCAGCAGAACGATATGAAATTCCCGTATTTCCCGTGGATCGCCTTTGAGGACGAACTGCGCTCTTGTATGGAACACGGCACGGTGTATAATCTGGCTTCAATCAAGACATGGGTGGCACTAAAACGGTCAAGGTTTTCAAAACACCATAACGCACAACGGCAACTTTACGGATACGATTATACGCGTTATGGAATGACTTTCGACGATACGCTGCGGGTAAACGGACTGTTTGACATCCTCGAAACGTATGCGCAGTCCTACTTCATCTATATTTTGGAAAGCAGTCTTATCGTGGCGAACTATTCTATTCGCACGGACAATCAAATGCTGGATAACGGCAACTTTCCGCTGTGGCTGACGGACTTCTTCCCAAAACATAGAAGGCTTGAAAGCCGCCACGCGCATATCCTTGACTTTGACGTGCTGCGCCTCGGCAAAAAAGTTTTGGAGAACAACCCGCGCGCCGGGAGCTTTGAGTTCGGCGTAGTCGCCATTACGGAGATAGGCAAGGAGCGCGGCAACAATCTGGAACTCAAAGAAGTCAAGAAAGGCGCGGACGACACCAACCAAAAGAACGACTTATTCAATAGCTGGCTTAAAATGTGCCGGCATTCCGCCACGGTAGACAACTTTCCGTTCATCAAAGTCTTTACGGACGAGCAGCGGCCCGAAAGCTGGGGCGCGGATGCGCGCGATCTCTGCGACGTCATCCACATTGTTTCGTCGGGGGATATGCGCCTTTCAATGCCCTTTTACACCATTGAGGAGATGATTTCGGAATGGGCGTTCAACCGCTTTATGCGCCTCTATGAGGACTTCCGTTTCAGGCGCGGCGATAACACGCTTCTGGTACATATTCTCAAAAGCATTACCGCTTGGCTGTGGCGGAGAAACCTGCGCATTTACAACCGTTTCGGCTACTGTATACTCAAAATCAAGAAGGAGCGCGGCACAATGGACGGCAGGACGGAGAATAAGAAATACTATCTCATGAACGCAAAAATCTATGCAAATCGTTTTTCTACGGACTGCTTTTCGGACTATTTCAACGATCTTGCGCGCCGTAGCCATGCCGGGCTTACGGACTATTTGGAATATGCGACGGAGAAGGCGAGCGTATCTGAATTGCGGGCGCAGAACAGCTATTTTATAAATCTTTTATACGGAGGTAAATCATGAAAAAGTGTAAGGTGTATTCAGACGGCAGCCATTACATTGCCATCCATCCTACCGAAGGGTATTCCGGGCCGAGGCGAAAACCTCCGCCCGAAGAGCCCATCGTCGTGGAAGAAGAGGCGGCGCCTTCAGACGTGCCAAACGCAATCGGAGAAGAGTGTGCCGCTCCGCAGGAACAGGAGCAAATGTGCGGGGATACGCACGAACAAACGCAACCGGAGGCGGTAAAAGAGCGGCATATCAGCACGAGAGCGGACGAATTCCTGAAGTGTTACAGAGAAAGCTACGGAATGCGGAAAAAGGAGCAGTATGCGTTTATCGCCTCTAAACTTGCCCCCTATTTTCATAGTAAAGAGGCGCTGCATCAATACATCGACCATAAAATGGAATGCAAAAAGCGGGCGGAAATTACTCGAAGGATCCGTTGTCTGCGCCGCGCCGCACTGCATAACCTAAGCTATTTTGCAACTTTCACCTACGACGATAAGAAGGCGACGGAAAAAGAATTTGAAAAGAGGCTGCTCACGGCACTGTCGAACCTTGCGAGCCGCAAGGGGTGGAAGTATATGGGTACATGGGAGCGCGGCGGCGATACAGACCGCCTGCATTTCCATGCCATTCTCTATATCCCGGAAGGAAAAATGGTCGGGAAACTCGAATTGAAGCGCGATTATGACGTAAAGAAGAGGCGGGTGGTTGAGCGTATGGAAAACAGCTTCTTTCAGGATCGCTTCGGGCGGAATCAATTTGAACTCATCGACGGCACCGCTCTGCCGCTCGGAACGGCGGTCAGTTACATCATCAAGTACATCGAAAAATCGGGCGGGCGCATCATCTGCTCGAAAGGACTGAAAACGTTTATCGAAACGGACATCGACAACGATGACGTCGTGGCGAGGCTGAGAGAGGACGACGATAAAAAATACCTGCTCTTCGACGATTTCAAAGTGTATAAGGACGGGAAAGAGCTTGGCGCGGTAACGCCGGGCGTTTTGGCGCAGGCAAAAACGGTGAACTGAACGCCGCAGGACAAAACAAAAGGCAAAGTCTGAAAGAAAAGCGCGCGCGGAGACGGGCGGTTTGCAAGCGGTTCAGCGCAAACGCCCGTCCGCCGCGTTTCAGGTTTGCCATTGTTTGCGTGCAGGCAGTGTGTGCGCTTGGTCGGCGGCGCGGAGCGCCGCCGCTTGTTTATAACCAAGCGCACACACTGCCGTCATTTGTGAATTTTTAACATAATTTTCATGGGCTTTCGGTTGTCTGAATTACGTCTTTCGCACCTCTGCCAGATTGACCGTCGGAATCCCCTTTCGCTTTGCGTAATGGTAAGTTAGCGCTGCGCCTCCCCAACCGTGCGTGATATAGGCAATGAGCAGGTCGGCTCTGTCAACCATCCATTCGTTCCGGCGGATAATGGCGTACTTCGGCGGTACGCTTTCAAACGCAGGATAGATAACCTCGTCAAAAAAGCCGTTGTATTCTTTGACCCTTTCCTGAAACGAAACGGTCAGATAAGGAATTACAAGACAGTTGCGGATATTTGCCGCTTTCGCTTGCGCTTCTTTTACGCAATGCGCCGCAAACCGATCGAATCCGCCATAGCCGCCTGAATAGCAAAAAAGAGTTTCCGTCTGCTTTGCACGGATGACTAGCTCGTTGATCAGCCGCTCTTTCAGTTCCGTATTTCCCAAAAAATATCGATGTCCGCAAAATGTAATAATAATCATACCGCTTCTTCCTCTTTATTATGGTATCATTTATTTTATTAAATTGCAAATATGTGATACATAGCAGTAAATAAAATTGCAAAAAATTTATACTGCTACCTATAAAGTAAAATTTGAGGTGTGTAGTATGCTTTTGGAAGACGCTATTGCTTTGCGCATTGAACAGCTGTGTATCGAACGCAATATGACAAAATATGCCCTTTTTGAAAAAAGCGGCGTTCCTCAATCGACCTTGACTTCTATCAAGAAAAAACGCAGCCGTTCTGTAAAGATGAAAACTTTGTACGCTATATGCGAGGGATTTGACATCAGCCTTGCCGAGTTTTTCTCGTCCCCTATTTTTGACAGGAAAACGCTACATGATTGATACATGAAAAAAGGGAGAAACCGTGATATGCACCCCAAAAGTTGGACAGCTTTTGGAGGTGCATATTTTTATGTCAAGGAAAAAGAGATTCAACACAAA
>CALWCO010000060.1 GCA_944376455.1 uncultured Clostridia bacterium | reverse complement strand
TTTTTTATTCAATACCACATCGGCAAAAGCCTATTTTTGAACCCCCAGACTATCTGGGGGTTTTCGTTATACAAAAAGGGGTGTCCGCCGTGATAAAGCGGACACCCTTCGGGCAAAAAGCCGATTATATTTTCTTTTGTTCCGTCGAGGCGCGTGCCGTCTTCGCATTCTGCGCGGCAGACTTTTTCTTTTTGCGCGGATCATAGAGATTTTTGCCGCCGAGCGTGGTCTTGCGTATTACGGGGTCAAACAGCAACAGAAGTTGCGGCAACGCGAGCAGCACGAACAGTACGGAGATCAGGCACCCGCGGGAGAGCAGATATCCCATCGTCGAAATGATTGCCACGCGGCTGATCAGCCCGACGACGAATGCCGCAAGAACGAGAATGGAGCCGCTGGTGAGAATGGTCACGATGCTGGCGTCGAAGGCGGCGGCAATGCTCTGTTTCCTGCCCATGGTCTGTCGCGCGGCGAGATAACGGTCGGTCATGAGGATGGCATAATCTATGGTCGCACCCATCTGTATGCACATGACGACGATAAAGGCAATGAAGAACAGAGGCGCGTTCATGAGTACGTTGACCGAACTGCTGACCCAGATGGCGCCCTGAATGAGCACGGTGAGCAGCACGGGAACGGACAGGGAGCGGAAGGTGAGTAAAATGATCACGAAAATGGCAAAGAAGGAGATGAGGTTGACGACGACGGTATCGTTTTCAAAAGTCGTCTTGATGTCGAGATAATTGTAGCTTTCGCAAATCATGTAGGACTCGGAATAGATCTCGGCGATGATTTTTTGTATGTCCTGTACGGCCGTAAAGGCTTCGTCGGAAGAGATGGGCAGGTTGAGGTTGAAGACGAGACGGGAATATTCACCGTTGTTGAACATTGCGACCTGGCCGTACAGCGCCTGTACCTGATTTTGCAGATTGTCCTGCGTTTCTTTCTGTCCCAGGGCCGCGACGATGTTTTGCATGAAGTCGGGATTTTCTTTTAATTGCGAGAAGAGCAGGGTCTGCACCTGTGCGACGGTCGCATAATGTGCGTTGCCCGCGAATGCGCCGCTTGCCGCACCATAGGCGGCGATGTCGGCATAGACAACTTCTTCATCCGCGCTCTTTCCCATGGCATTCCACAGAGCGGCAGCCTGTTCGTCGGTGATGTTATAATCAGCGTAAGTTTCGGCAAATTCCGCCGCGGTATATCCCAGACTCATTGTATCCTCGAAAAATCCGAGAGCCAATGTCAAGGAAGAGGGATTGTTTTGCAGAATTCCCTGTAAGTCTTGGGCATGGGTATGGAAAAAGTCATATTGCGCCGTATAAGCGAGCGCGTCGAAGGGGGTAAGCGCATCTTCCGAGAGGCGGACATAGCCGTCCTCGGTCATCCATGTACTGTATTTTGTGAAAAGAGAAGCGGTGAGGTCATTGATCATGGGCTTGACGAGAGCGGAGAGCATATTGCCCGGTTCAAACAGGATCTCGACGGCATAATCGCCCGATTGCGAAACGAGGGGGGAGATGTCCGTATACAGCCCCATGCTCGCCGCGCCCTGTGCGGCGTTGACGACGGATTTTCCGTCTTGCGCGTAGGCGGAGATTCGCTCGGTCAGCAGTATTTCTTTTTGAGGATCGCCCTGCGGCACGATGACGACAAGGGGGTTCTGCGTGCCGAAGGTTTCGGTGATGTGCGCGTCTTCTACGTTGATGTCCGCGTCGGCGTATTTGGAAGTATCGATGACATAACTGTATTGCAGGTTGGTCTGGATCGCGCACCCCGCAACGATCAGCGCGATGAGCACGAGGGAAACGACGAATCCGGAGGAAAACTGAAAGTCGGCGAGCGTGCGTATCTTTTTTTGCGGCTTTCCGCCCTTGTCGGCGCGTGCTCTTTCATATTGCGCGGTGCGTTCGGCGCGCTTTCGGGCGGAACGCTCCTTGATTGCGGCATAGACCGATTTGTGCTTGCTCTTTTCGATGAGGCGGGAGAACAGCAACACGAATGCGGGCATGAAGAAGAACACGCACAGAAGGGAAATGATGACGCCCTTTGCAAGCACCAAGCCGATGTCAAACCCGATGGTGAACTGCATGAACATGAGCGCGACCAACCCCGCGATCGTCGTCAGGTTGCTTGCGGAAACGGGCGCGAAGGTCTTGGCGAGCGCGGTGCAGATGGCTTGCCGCGCCTTCAGCCCCTTTTGCCGTTCTTCGTCGAAACGATGCAAAAGAATGATGGAATAGTCCATGGCAAGGGCGAGCTGCATGACGGCGCAGATGGACTGTGTGACGAAGGATACTTCGCCCAGAAAGAGATTGGTGCCCAGGTTGATGATCAGAGACCCTGCCACGACGATGGCGAAAATCAGCACGTCCGCCCAGGAGTTGGAAGTGAGCAGCAGGATGCCGAACACGATGGCGAGGGCGACGATGAGGATGATGATCATGTCCCCCGAAACGCCCGTGCGCAGGTATTGCGACTGCACCGCTCCGCCGTTCATGGCAACCGTATATTCCTGCAAGGCGGCGCGTATATCCTCGATGACGGCGTCCGTTTCAATTTCGTAATTCCCCGTTTCGAGAAATATCTTATAGAGTGCGGTATCGTCCTTATAAGAGGCGGGATCGTTTGCGTCGAAGACGACGGCGCTCACGCCGGGGACGGACATGACCGTCTGCATGATCTCCTGTGCCTGTTCTTCGGACACGTTTTCGACCATGAGCTGTGCGGTCCCGACGCTGCCGAACTCTTCCTCCATTTTATACAGGGACACGACGGACGGCGCGTTTTCGTCGAGATATTTGGTCATATCGTAATTGGTATTCACAAAGGGGATCATGAGTGCGCATACGAGGATCAGCACGACATAGATTCCCGTGAACGTATATCGGTTTTTTATGACGAAATCGGCTAATTTTTGCATGGATTGCTCCTCTGTTTTCTTTTTTATTTCTTATTTATATTATAATATTTTGCGGGACAACGGTAAAGCGGTTGCGACAAACTGTTTTGTACGAATATCCGAATTTGGACTTTTTTTATTTTTTATCCAAAAAATATCGCGTCTCGCTTTACAATCACGGGAAAAATCAATATAATGAAAACAGGACATAAAACGGGAAAAGGAGGCATTCACATGAAGAAAGCGAATACGGGCAAGGCGCGGGGGACGGGTGCGCGTCGGACATTGCGTCTGTTGAGCGATGCTTTGCTCGAACTGATGGGGAAAAAATCGTTTGAGGAAATCACGGTAAAGGAACTTTGCGCGCTTTCTTTGGTACCCCATTCCACGTTTTATACCTATTTTGAGGATAAATTCGACTTGTTGCGTTATATTTTCGAAGAATTTTTTCAGAATTTCGTGCAACTCAACGTGGGCAGGGATTTTAATCTGCAACGCATCGAAGATACGTTGGAAAAGGTCGCGCAGTTCTGTCTGGACAACAAACGTTTTTTGCGGAAACTGAAAAATGCGGACGCAAACGGTACTTTTTCCGAACAGTTGCACGATTATGCGGCAAAGGAAATATACGCAAAACTGAAACAGATCGAAGGCCGCGGCGGGGTATTGAGCCTGCCCGCCGATCTGCTGGCGGAATATTATGCGGTCAACATCGTCTATCTCGGGAAATGGTGGTTACAACAAGGAAAAGACATACCCATGCCTGAACTGAAAAGGTATTTGCGTCTGCTTTTCGCCAACAAGGATTTTATTCTTGCCTTGCCCGACGGAAAGGGGGAGGGCGAAAGGGAAAAGTCTGCGGAATAGTCCTTGTCCTGTGCCGTGCGCTTGCCTTGCGGCAGTTTTTCTGTTATAATGAATTTACGTTATTTTTTACGGAGGCAACAATGTTAAAAGCAATTCTGTTCGATATGGACGGCACCCTTCTGCCGATGGACGCCGAGGCATTCACGAAGAAATATTTCGGCGCATTGTCCGCGAAGTTCGCCCCGCGCGGGTATGATCCCGAAAAGATGATCGGCGCCGTATGGCAGGGCGTCTTGGCCATGGTCAAAAACGACGGCGCGCAGACCAACGAAGAAGTGTTCTGGAAAGTCTTTGCCGCCGCGTTCGGAGAGGGGGCGCGCGCGGATCGGCCTCTGTTCGACGAGTTTTACGAAAAGGATTTTGACGCCTTGCGCGCGGCTTGCGGGTTCAACGCGCAGGCAGGCGCGGCAGTCGCCTCGCTCAAAGCGGCGGGCTATACGCTCGCCCTCGCGACCAATCCCGTGTTTCCCATGACGGCGCAGAAAAAGCGGCTTGCCTGGTCGGGCACGGCAGAGGAGAATTTTTCGCTCATCACTTCTTACGAAAATTCCCGTTTCTGTAAACCCAATCCGAAATATTATGAGAAAATTCTCGATGAAATCGGGCATGCCCCCGACGAATGTCTGATGGTCGGCAATGACGTCGGCGAGGACATGGCGGCGGCGCGGCTGGGGATGCGCACCTTTCTGATGACCGATTGCCTCATCAACCGCGGCAATGCGGATATTTCCGTTTATCCCCGCGGCGGGTTTGAAGAATTGCTTGCCTATATAAAGACCGTTTGACGCGGGCATGTCCCTATTGAAAAGGCGAAATGAGCGGTCGACGAGAGCCGTAAAAGCTCTGAAAACCGGGGAAAGGATCGGTCGGGCGGAGAAAAATCAATCAGATGAATTGTCAAACTAAGTGCAACACTTGATAAGATTTTCTTCAAACAAATCTTGCGGTGTACGGAAATGCAAAA
>CALWCO010000059.1 GCA_944376455.1 uncultured Clostridia bacterium | reverse complement strand
CGACGAAGTCATGCGCGCGCTGGGATATAAGAGCGAGGGCCTGGAATCGGTGCACGATGTGTACATGAAACCGCCCGTGTATAATTTTGAAATGCACCGCGCGCTCTTTGAAGGGGATGTCGCTTTTGCCGGTTGGTTCGAGCAGGTCTGGGATCGAGCGATCTTGCAAGCGTGCGGCGGTCATGCCTGGCGTATGTCGGACGAGGATTTTTATGCCTATGTCATCGCCCATTTCGCAAAACATCATGAAAACGGCGGGGCGAGCCTTCGTTCGCTTGCGGATGTATACCTTATGCGACAGGCGCTGTCTTTGGACGAGACGAAATTGCAGGATATATTCCGCGCAATCGGTCTGGAAACGTTTGAACATGAAGTAAGCGGCATTGCGGAAAGTCTCTTCGGCGAAGAGCCGCGTCCCGTCGGCGAGGAAACAATGCTCTACATTCTTTCCGGCGGCGCATATGGCACGGCCGAAACGGCATTTCGCAACGCAGTCCGGAAAGAGGGAAAACTGCGCGTGGCTTTGCGCTTGGCGTTCCCGTCCTTTGCACGGATGAAGACCTCTTATCCCGTACTGAAAAAGGTGCCCGTCCTTCTGCCCGTGATGTGGGTGGTGCGGCTTTTTACCGTCCTGTTCGGCAAAAAGCGTAAAAAGGCGACGGTCGCATTCAAAAATTTTCTGAAAAAAGATCAGACGGACGGGGCCGGCCGTACTCTTGCCGCGCCGTCGCCGCGTGACGCGGCCGACGGCGCGGGCGAAAACGGGCGGGAAGAAACGGAGAAGAACAATCGCAAAGAGCAAGACGAGAACCAACCCGAAAACCAACCCGAGAATCAAACGCAAAAGGGCGGAGAGTGACGCATATGTCAGAGGAAAAGAAACCGGCGCTCGGAGCGCGCGACAATCAAATAACGGTCATCCGTCCGAAAAAAGGGTTGTCGTTCCCGAATTTCGGAGAGGTCGCCGCATATAAAGACCTGATATGGCTCTTTGCGGGGCGGGATATTTCCGTAAAATACCGTCAGACCGTGCTCGGTCCGCTGTGGCTGATCATCATGCCCGTTCTTTCCGCGCTCGTGTCCTCCTTTGTGTTCGGCGGCATTGCGCGCATCGACAGCAGCGGTTTGCCGTATTTCGTCTTTTATTTTGCCGCGTTCACGCTCTGGTCTTATTTCGCGTCCTGCGTCACGTCGACGGCGACCACGTTCACGTCCAATGCCTTGCTGTTCCGCCGTGTCTGGTTTCCCAGACTGGTGTTGCCCATTTCGGCGTTATTGTCCAATCTCTTCCGCTTTGCGGTACAGTTTCTCCTGCTGATCGTCATTCTCCTCATCTTTTGGGTATGCGGAACGGATATTGCGCCCGTTTGGGGCATGGTATGGCTCTTACCCCTGCTCGTCGCGGAATCGGCATTGCTGGCGATGGGGGTGGGGACGCTTTTGTCTGCACTGACGGCGAAATACCGCGATCTTGCGGGATTGGTCCCCATCGGCGTGGATCTTTGGAAATACCTCACGCCCGTCGTGTACACCGCTTCTCTGTTGAGCGGCGGCGTGCGCATATTCTGCCTGATTAATCCGATGGGCCCCGTAATCGAAGCCTTCCGCTATATCGTTCTCGGCGCGGGCGGCGAGATCTCCGTATGGTATCTTTTGTTGAGCCTTGCGGAAACTTTATTGATCTTTTTCCTCGGCACGGTCGTCTTTCACCGCGTCGAGCGGAATTTTGTGGATACCGTATAGGGAGGCGGGACATGAAAGAGAATGAAATGCTGACGCTCGAGCACGTCTCCAAGGAATACCGCACGGGCCGCATCGGTTATGGCACGCTCAAACGGGATTTACAATCCTGGTGGGCAAAAATACGCAAAAAAGAGGATCCCAATCGAAAACTGACGGGCGGGTGGTACCGTAAAGACGGCACCTTTCGTGCCTTGGACGACGTCAGCCTTTCGGTGGAAAGAGGGGAAACGCTGGGCATCATTGGCAGAAACGGCGCAGGAAAATCCACTTTGTTGAAGTTGCTCTCCCGCATCACCGAGCCGACGGAAGGTACGATCAGTTTCCGCGGCCGCATTGCAAGCATGCTCGAAGTCGGCACGGGCTTTCATCCCGAACTGACGGGGCGGGAGAATATTTATCTCAACGGCGCGATCCTCGGCATGAGCAAAGCGGAGATCGACAAAAAGGCCGCCGACATCATCGATTTTTCCGAATGTGCGGACTTCATCGACACGCCCGTAAAACGTTATTCGAGCGGCATGCTCGTCAAATTGGCCTTTTCGGTCGCGGCGCATCTCGACGGGGAAATACTCATTCTGGACGAAGTGCTTGCCGTGGGCGACATGGCGTTCCAGCGCAAGAGCCTGGAGAAGATGCTCGGCGTCGCGCGCGACGAGGGACGCACCGTCCTGTGCGTCAGCCATAACATGGACACCGTCCGTTCCCTGTGCCGCCGTTGCATCGTGCTGGAAGAGGGCAGGAAGATTTTTGACGGCGACACGGAAGAGGCGATTGCACTCTATCAGGCGCTCTGTGCGGAGCGCGGAAGGGGTTGAGCCTTTGCCGTATGCCGTCCGACACCCGCGCCTGACATCTGCCGTCCGTTCCGCATCCGACCCGGGACGGTCGATCCGTCGATGCGCACTGTCGCAGGCTTTGTGCGTTCGCATGCTTTGCGTCTATCCGCTTTGCGCGGACAGATCTTCCTTCGCTCCCGAACTCCGTAAGCATGCTCTTGCAGGCCATGAAAAAAGGCCGCGAAAAAAGTTTGAAAAAATGCTTGACAGCGCCGAAAAAAGGGAGTATACTACATTTGAACAATTGAAGAAGTATTCAAACGAAAAAGGGAACGGAGAAATGGAGGAAAACGGAAAGAGGGGGACCGATGCGGCGGAAGAGGTCCGCAGGAGGTTGCCCGACGAAGAGACGATATACGATCTTGCGGAACTGTTCAAGATGTTCGGCGATCCCACGCGGGCAAAGATATTGGGCTGTCTGCAGGTGCGGGATCTGTGCGTGGGCGAGCTGGCCGACGTGCTCGACATGAGTATTTCCGCCGTTTCCCATCAGCTCCGCGTATTGCGCGGCGCCAAGTTGGTCAAGAGGACCAAGGAAGGCAAGGAAGTCAAATATTCTCTGGACGACGATCACGTCACCGGGATCATGGAATACGGTCTCAAGCATGTCAATGAAGACAGATAACAGCAGGGCGCGCCCCTGTTTTTTATCGGATAACATTTGAATATTTGTTCAATTGTAAAATTATTTGCATTCGGCGAAGGAAATTGCGTCCGCTTTGAAAGAGGGGGCGGGCGAGAAATAAAAAAATCGGAGGAAGAAGGCATGAAGAAGGTCTATCGGCTGGAGAATCTGGACTGTGCGAACTGTGCGGCGAAGATGGAGCGGGGGATCGGAAAAATCGACGGGGTATCCGCCGTCAGCGTCAGTTTTCTGACGCAGAAACTGACCCTGGAGGCGGACGAGGCGCGTTTTGAAGAGATTATGGATCAGGTCGTGAAAGTGTGCCGCAAGGTGGAGCCCGACTGCAGGATCATCCGTTAAGGCAGGAGGGTGGATATGAAAGGGATGCAGTTCAGTCGCAAAGAGAAAAAGACGCTTGCGCGCATTCTGATCGCTTTGGCGATGTTTGCGGTGCTGTTTGTTTTCGATAAGATTTTTTATCTTGGCGGCGTGTTTGACGGTCCTGCCGGATGGGTATTCCCGTTTGCACTTTATCTTGTCGTCTATTTATTCATCGGATATGACGTTTTGTGGCGCGCCGTGCGCAACATAGCACACGGGCAGGTGTTCGATGAGAACTTTCTGATGTGCGTGGCGACGTTGGGCGCGTTTGCCCTTGCGATCTTTCGCGGCGCGACGGGGCAGGTCATCGAGGGATTTGACGAAGCGTGCGCCGTTCTGCTCTTTTATCAGGTGGGGGAATTTTTCCAGAGCTATGCGACGGGCAAGGCCCGCCGCTCGATCTCCTCGCTCATGGACATCCGGCCCGATTATGCCAACGTACTGCGTGGCGGCACCATTGAAAAAACCGATCCGTCCGACGTGAAAATCGGCGAAACGATCGTCGTCAATCCCGGGGAAAAAATCCCCTTGGACGGGCGAGTGGTGCGGGGCATGTCCGCGTTGGACACCAAAGCGCTGACGGGCGAGTCCGTCCCGCGGGAGGTGGAGGAAGGGCAGGAAGTGATCAGCGGTTGCATCAATATGACTGCAAGGATCGAAGTACTCGTCGAAAAAGAGTTCTACGATTCCACCGTATCAAAAATTCTCGAGCTTGTGGAGAATGCCGCGACGCAAAAGTCCAAAGCGGAGAATTTCATCACGAAGTTTGCCCGATATTACACGCCGACGGTCGTCATTGCCGCGCTTCTTCTGGCGCTGATCCCGGGATTCATCACGGGCGACTGGTCGGAATGGGTCTATCGCGCATTGAGTTTTCTGGTCGTATCCTGTCCTTGTGCGCTGGTCATCTCCGTCCCGCTGTCCTTTTTTGCGGGGATCGGTGCGGCGTCGCGCTACGGCATTCTCGTGAAGGGATCCAACTATCTGGAAAAATTCCATCGGGCCAATGTGTTCGTGTTCGATAAGACGGGCACGCTGACCAAGGGCAATTTTGTCGTCACGTCCGTCCTGCCCGCGGCGGGCGTGCGCGAAGAGGAGGTCCTGCGCCTGGCGGCGGTTGCCGAGCAGGGCGCAAGTCATCCCATTGCAAAGTCCGTCATCGCAAGGTACGGAAAGGAGGTCGAAGACGGTTATTCTCTTACCAATGCCGCGGGGCGTGGCGTCATCGCCGTCCGGGACGATGAGACGGTTTTGTGCGGGAACGAAAAACTGATGGCGGAGCACGGCGTGGCGCTTCCGCCGCCGTCGGGAAGGGCGTCGGCGGCAACGACGGTACACGTCGCAAGAAACGGAAAGTTTATGGGATCTCCCTTTATCGCGGATGAGGTCCAGCCCGCACCGACAGAAGCCACCGCCGCGCTC
>CALWCO010000058.1 GCA_944376455.1 uncultured Clostridia bacterium | reverse complement strand
AAAAATCGGCAATTTTTTATTCAGTTTTGCGTTTCTACAAGTTTTGACCGCTTGATTTGCAATTTGTAGAAAAGTTTGTAGAATTTACGGCGTTCGCAAAAGGTTTGTAGAAAACTGACTTGCAAATCGACCGCTTTGACAACAGATATTTTACCACAAGATACAGGGTAAAATCAACCGCTTGCGGAGCAAATCTGCCGAAGTTCCGTTTTCGTTGTAGAAACGATGGCACTTTTTGACCGCTTGATTTCAAGCGCATTTCAAGACCGCCTCGTTGTGACCGCTTCGATAACGCTCCGTACATTTGCCCGATCTTCGGTCAGGATTTCATGTTATCACATTCCCCGAAAATTGTCAATAAATTCATGGTATGCGGGGATAAAATATCTTGCGTGTTTCTTGTTTTTCGTGCTACAATAAAGACAGCTATGGACAATTATACGCTTATCAGACAAAATCGCCGCACGATTTCCATGCGGTTGGATAAAGACGGGAACATATCCGTATTCGCACCGTTGCGTCTGGCGACCGCTCAAATCGATCGGTTCGTATCCGATCATGCGCGATGGATCTCCCGCAAGCGCGCGGAAATCGCTGCGCGCGGCGCGGTTCCCCCGATTCGGGCGCGCGAAGGGGAAACTGTTCCGCTGCTCGGCAGATATTATACCGTCCGGCATTGGGAAAAACGCACCGTTCGCATCGAGGGGGCGGAGATATTTCTGCCGTCTGCCGCGCCGTCGGATGCGCTCATCCGTTTTTACCGCCGTCGTTTGAAAGATGTCGTTTTGCCGCTTATAGCACGCTATGCGGCGGCGATGGGCGTTGCGCCGCAGCGGGTCTCCGTGGGAAGTGCGCGGACGCGCTGGGGAGCTTGCAGCGGGAAGGACGCGCTCACGTTTTCCTTTCGGCTCGCCCTGTGCGAGCCTTTCGCCGTGGAATATGTCGTCGTGCACGAGCTTTGCCATATACGGCATAAAAATCACTCCGCGGCGTTCTGGAATATGGTGGGACAGTATTTCCCCGCGTATAAAGATGCCAAAAAATATTTGAAGCAAAAGAGCTGTTTGATGGAAATTTTATGAATTCTGAAATTGCTTTTTTGCGCGGAATATGCTATAATATCATATATTTTTCAGAAAAAAGACAGGTATTCATATGAAAGTTTCCCAGATATTGCATTCGGGCGTGCCCACGCTCTCTTTTGAAGTCTTTCCGCCCAAGACGAGCGATTCCATTGACAAAGTCCGTTCGGCGACGGAAGAGATCGCCGAACTGCATCCTTCTTTCATGAGCGTCACATACGGCGCGGGCGGCGGAACGGGACACTATACTTTGGAGATCGCCGAGAATCTCATTCGCAAAAAGAACGTGCCGTTGTTGGCGCACCTGACCTGTGTGGACTCCACGCGGGAGGGGATCCTTTCCCGCCTGGGTGAATTCCGCGCGGCGGGCGTGGAGAATATCATGGCGTTGCGCGGGGACATTCCCAAGGAGCCGCGCCTGCCGCGCGAAAATTGGGCTTATGCGCACGCCAACGAACTCATGCGCGAGGTGCGCGATTACGGCGGATTCTGCATCGGCGGCGCGTGTTATCCCGAAACGCACCCCGAATCGCTTTCCCGTCGCGATGACATCGCCTATCTCAAAGAAAAAGTCGATTGCGGGTGTGAGTTTCTGACTACGCAGATGTTTTTTGATAATAATATTCTGTTCAATTTCATGTATCATCTCCGCGAGGCAGGGGTCAATGTTCCCGTATTGGCGGGTATCATGCCCGTAACCAACGCCGTACAGATCCGCCGCATCATGCAGATTTCTGGCACCCAGTTGCCCCAGCGGTTCAAGGCGCTTCTCGATCGTTTCGGTTCCGATCCCGAGGCGATGATGCAGGCGGGCATCGCCTATGCCACCGATCAGATCATCGATCTCTACGCCAACGGCGTCGAGCACGTGCACGTATATACCATGAATAAGCCCGTCGTTGCCCGCAAACTGACCGAAAACCTCTCCGCGATTCTGGGCAAGTGAATATGGGCGCCGTATATACCCGCTTTTACGACGGAGCCGCACTGCCGCTGAACAGAAGAGAGGCTTTGCGCTATTTCGGTTGCGGCGGCGAGGGGGCACTTCCCGCAGGGATGGAGACCCTTTTTGACGAATGCGTCCGCGACGCGCTCGCCGCGTGCGTCTATCGGGTGTGCTATGCCGAATTTGACATAACCTTCCCTGCCGACTCCGACGGCAAGACCGTCGATTTGGGCTTTACAAAGACAAACAGCCGCTCTCTTTGCCGCAATTTGGAGGGGTGCACGAAAGTCATTGCCTTTGCCGCGACGGTGGGGATGGGCATGGAACGTCTGATTTCCCGCCATTCCGCGCTTTCGCCCGTGCGGGGCTATGCCTTTCAGGCAATCGGTGCGGAACGCATCGAAACCCTTTGCGACGCGTTCAACGCGGACATTGCGCGGGAATACGCCGCGGCGGGACTGTACGATCGCCCGCGCTTTTCCTGCGGTTACGGGGATTTTTCGATTGAGGCGCAACCTGACTTTTTCCGTGCCCTCGACTGCACGCGCAAGATCGGCGTGACCTTAAGCGACGGTCTTTTGATGACGCCGTCCAAATCGGTGACGGCGGTCATCGGTTTTTCCGATGTTCCCCGCAAGAGAAACGTCGATTACTATTACGGCACGCAAGAGAACGAAAAAGGGCAGAAAGCGCCGTGCCATGCCCGTGAGAAACGGGATAAATGTAAAGACTGTTCCGCGTCGGGCTGTCCGTTTCGCAGCGGGAAATAAGGAGAAAAAGGAGAGCGTATGCCGCAGAAATTATCCGTACTCGAAAAAATACAAAAGGGCGTTCTATTTTTTGACGGCGCCATGGGCACGCTCCTGCAGGCGGCGGGATTGGAACCGGGCGAATTGCCCGAACGCTGGAATGTCGAACATCCCGATGTCGTCAGAGATATTCACGTTGCTTATTTGTCCGCGGGCGCGGACATCGTCAAGAGCAACACGTTCGGCGCGAACGGACTCAAATATTCTCCCGACGAATTGCAGGCGGTCGTCGCGGCGGGCATGCGCCTGGCGAAAGAAGCGACGGCGTCCTGTGGCAGGGGATATGTCGCGCTCGACATCGGCCCGACGGGAAAATTGTTGAAACCGTACGGCGACATGGAGTTTGAACGGGCGGTGGAATTGTTTGCCGAGGTCGTGCGCATCGGCGCGCCCTATGCCGACTGCATTCTCATCGAGACGATGAACGATTCCTATGAAACCAAAGCGGCCGTACTCGCGGCAAAGGAAAACTCTTCCTTGCCCGTATTCGTGACCAATGTATACGGTGCGGACGGCAAGCTCATGACGGGCGCCGACCCCAAGGCGATGATTGCCATGCTGGAGGGGCTCCGCGTGGACGCCCTCGGCATGAACTGTTCTCTCGGCCCGCGGCAGATGTTGCCGCTCATTCCTTTGTTTTACGAATATGCTTCCGTTCCCGTCATCGTCAATCCGAACGCGGGCTTGCCGCGCGAGGAGGAAGGACGCACGGTCTATGACGTCGGCGAAGAGGAGTTTGCCGCCTGCATGCGCGAGGCCGTTCGGGCGGGGGCGCGGCTCGTCGGCGGCTGTTGCGGCACTACCCCCGCGTTCATCGCAAAATTAACGGCCGAGCTCAAAGACGTGCGACCCATGCCCGTGGCAAAGAGGCAACAGACGTTGGTGTCGTCGTACACGCACGCCGTGGAGTTTTCGGGCAATACCGTCCTCATCGGCGAACGCATCAACCCGACGGGTAAAAAACGGTTTCAGCAGGCTTTGCGCGAAAAAGACCTCAATTATGTCCTGCGCGAAGGCGTCAGACAGCAGGACGAAGGGGCGGAAATTCTTGACGTCAATGTGGGCCTTCCCGACATCGACGAGGCGGAAACCTTGCGCACCGTTGCGGTGCGGTTGCAAGGGGTGAGCGATCTGCCCTTACAGCTCGACACTACTTCCCGCGAGGCACTTGCGGGCGCTTTGCGGTTGTACAACGGCAAGGCCATGGTCAATTCCGTCAACGGTACCAAGGAGAGCATGGACGCCGTCTTTCCGCTGGTCGCCAAATACGGCGGATTGGTCGTTGCGCTGACGTTGGACGAGCAGGGCATTCCCGCAACGGCGCAGGGACGGCTTGCTGTCGCGGAAAAGATCATCGCCGAGGCGAAAAAGTACGGCATCGGCGTAAAGGATCTGATTTTCGATCCGTTGGCAATGACGGTCAGTTCCGATCCGCGCGCCGCATTGTTCACGTTGGAAGCCTTGCGCCTGTTGCGCGAGAAGGGATATAAGAGCGTTCTGGGCGTGTCCAACGTATCATTTGGATTGCCCGCCCGCGAGACGATCAACGCCGCATTTTTCGCCCTCGCCATGGAAAGCGGACTGAATGCGGCCATTCTGAATGTGTATTCCGCCGAAATGCTCAAAATGCGTTATGCCTTTGCCGCACTGCACGCCGTCGATGAAAACTTTAAGGAATATATCCGCTTTGCGACTGAACGGTTGCCCGCATTGTCGGCGGCCGCGTCCCCCGCGGTTCCGTCATCCGCATCGCCCGCAAAAGGCGAGCGGCGGCCGACGGGAAACGGATCGGGCACCGCGTCGGCGGTCGAGGAAGCGGAAGGCAATTCGCCTCTGCACCGTGCGATCGTCAAGGGGCTGGAAGGGGAAGCGGCACCTTTGACCAAAGAACTGTTAAAGACGCTTGCGCCCCTCGACATCATCAATCAGGAGATCATTCCCGCTCTTGACGTGGTGGGCAGGGGGTTCGAGAATAAGACGCTTTTTCTGCCCCAGCTTCTGATGAGCGCGGAGGCCGCGAAGGCGGCGTTTGAAGAGATCAAGTCCTTCTATGCCGCGGCAGGTACCCCGCGGGAAAAACGCTGTACGTTCGTCATTGCGACGGTCAAGGGAGATATTCACGACATCGGCAAGAACATCGTGCGGGTGTTGCTTGAAAATTACGGGTTTGATGCCGTCGATCTGGGCAAAGACGTCCCGCCCGAGGACATTGTGCGCGCAGTGGAAGAACGGCATGCGCCGCTTGCGGGACTGAGCGCGCTCATGACGACGACCGTTCCGTCCATGGCGGAGACGGTGCGCCTGTTGCGCGAACGCGCGCCCTGGTGTAAAATCGTCGTGGGCGGCGCGGTGATGACGCAGGAATACGCCGACAGGATCGGCGCAGACAAGTACGCCAAAGACGCCATGGAAACCGTCCGTTACGCCGAAGAGGTCGAACGTTCTTTGCGATAATAATAAGAATATTGGATCG
>CALWCO010000057.1 GCA_944376455.1 uncultured Clostridia bacterium | reverse complement strand
CAACTCTATTTTACCACAGATTTGTATGAACTCCTTTTTTTTCTCTCCACTGTTGCACTTAATAGTATAATTCACCAGGCAAAAAAATCCCGTCCTTTGAAGGACGGGATAAATAAAATCAGTTGTAGTTCTTTACCGCATACTGCCGTAACGGAAAAAACTTATTTTTTCATTGCCTCTACCTGTTTGGCAACTTCTTCGGAGAGGTCCTCCTGCTTCTTTTCGAGACCTTCGCCCATGACAAAGAAATCAAAACCGTTGACGGACATATCCGATCCGGCCGCTTTCAGAAGGGAAGCGATCGTCTTCTTGTCGTCCTTGATGAAGGCCTGGTCCAACAGGCAGTTCTCCTGATAGAACTTTTTGATGCCGCCCATGACCATCTTTTCGGCAATTTCGGGCTTTTTGCCCGCGTTGATCGCCTGTTCTTTGAGGATCTCTTTTTCCTTCTCGATCTTTTCCGCGGGAACGTCCGCTTCGGTCAAATAGGCAGGCTTGGTGAACGCGATCTGCAAGGTGATGTCATGCGCGGTTTCCTTGACCGCGTCGGTCGCCTCGCTGCAAGCGACGTCAAGCAATACGCCCAGTTTTCCGCCGAGGTGGATATAGGTGGTCTGATAGCCCTCGGAGTTGCGCACGACGAAGCGGCGCACGGAGATCTTTTCGCCGATGACGGCGACCTGTTCCTTGATGAAGGTCTCCACCGTCTTGCCGGGTTCGCCCGTGAAATCCTGCGAAAGCAGTTCTTCCACGGTCGCGGGCTGTTTGGCCGCGATGTGCTTTGCGACCGCAAGGGTCAGATCGTGGAATTTGGGGCCGTTGGCAACGAAGTCGGACTCGCAGTTGATTTCGACGAGCACGCCCGTCTTGCCTTCCACATACCCCAGAACGATGCCTTCCGCCGCGATGCGGGAAGCCTTCTTCTCCGCCTTGGCGATGCCGCGTTCACGGAGCAGTTCGCCCGCCTTTTCCATATCGCCGTCGGCGTCGGTCAATGCCTTTTTGCAATCCATCATGCCCGCGCCCGTCTTTTCGCGCAGAGCCATAACGTCTTTAGCCGTAAATGCCATAATCTTTTTTCTCCTTGATTTCTATGAGTCTCGGGATCAATGATCCGCTATATGAGCAAAACAATCCGTTCCGAACAAAGGGAAACTTACTCGTCTTTCCCTTCGGTCGCTTCTTCCGCCGCGGGTGCTTCGGCCGCTTCGGATACTTCGGAAACCGCCTCTTCGGCAGTCTCTTCGGCGGGCACCGCGCTCAAAAGCGCTTCTTCGCCCTGGTTGGCCTCAATGACCGCGTTCGCGATGACGGAAGAGATGAGCTTGATGGCGCGGATGGCGTCGTCGTTGCCCGGAATGACATAATCGATGAGATCGGGGTTGCAGTTGGTGTCGGTGATCGCAACGATCGGGATGTGCAATTTTCTGGCTTCGGCAACGGCGATGTCCTCGTTGTGAGGATCGACGACGAACATGACGCCGGGCAGGCTCTTCATGTTGCGGATACCGCCGAGGTTGGCCTCCAGCTTATCCTTCTTCTTCTTGAGGTTCATGACCTCTTTCTTGGGCAGAAGATCGAATTCGCCGCTCTGCTCCATTCTCTCGATCTGTTCGAGGCGCTCCACGCGGGAACGCATGGTCTTGAAGTTGGTGAGGCAACCGCCGAGCCAACGGGTATTGACATAGTTCATGCCGCAACGCTCCGCCTCTTCCTTGATGGCGGTCTGGGCCTGTTTCTTGGTGCCGACAAAGAGCACGCTCTTGCCCTGTTTGACCTGATCGACGACGAAGTTATACGCCTTTTCGATGTACTGCACGGTGAGTTGCAGGTCGATGATGTGGATGTCGTTGCGCGCCGCAAAGATGTACGGCTTCATTTTGGGGTTCCACTTGCGGGTCTGGTGTCCGAAATGAACGCCTGCTTCGAGAAGCTGTTTGATGGAAATAACTGCCATGATAAATTCCTCCGTTTTACCTCCCCTCCCGCCGTTCGGCCACATGTTTCCCCGCATGAAAAAAATTTACGGAGCACGGAATGTGCGGCGGATAAGGGTGTGAATTTTTATCAGCACTGTTGATTTTACCATATTTGCGAACGCTTGACAACCGTTTTTGCTCCGATTTTGCGATTTTTTATATCTTTTTTGCAATATTTATATCTTTTTTGGCTCCTTTTCGAAGATATTTTCGCCCGCCGTGCGGCAAAAGGAAAAACGCGCCCCGCGCGCTCCGCCTCCGCGCGCAAACGGTGCGCGGGGCAAAGCACAAAAACGGCAACGCGCTCCGCAGCAAATGCCGCGGAGCGCGCCGCGCCGTACCCTACCCATATTCTCCTTGCAAAATTTTCAGTCAGCGACTTTCGTCCGAATACCGTCCCCAAAAAATTTCCGCCGCCGAAACGGAATTTGCTCTCGTCGGTTATTATATACTAACCAATGGTTATATTTTTGAGGCAAGAGGAGGAACGGTATGAACGAAACGGGACAAATTATCAAGCAACGACTGCGGGAAGAGATCAGAAACAGCGGACTGACAACGGCGGAGATTGCGCGGCGTGTGGGCGTTTCGCCCGAAATGATCACGCAATACACGACCACAAAAAAATTGCCAAAACCGGATACGTTCGCTGCGCTGTGCAAAGCTCTCGACGTATCGGCGGATTATATTTTGGGGATCAAGGATTATTGAAATTTGCCCCGAAACGCCAAAAGACTGTCCGTTTTCAAGACAGTCTTTTCTTTCGGTTTGAATTGCCGATATTTTTGCAAACGGACATAATGCGAATGCCGTTTATTCTTCCCCGCCGTCCTCGTCGGCTTCTTCGCACTGTTGCAAATAGAGATTGAAAACGGCGTCGGCCAGTTCGTCGTCCTCGACTTCGTTGAAGACGAAATCGTCGCCGTCCTCTTCCATGCTGAACACGAAACAGCCTTCGTCCTCTTCGCTCTCAGGCTCGGCCAGTTCAAAGATTCCGTACCGCGCGCCTTTGTATTCGATGGTCGCCAAAGGATAGAACCGTTCGGTGTTGCCTTCCTCGTCCACCATTTCCAGGGCTTCGTCCTCGTACTCTTCTTCGGGGATCATTTCGTCTTTTTCGTTCATTTGCTTCTTCTCCTTATTGATTTACGGGTCTGTCCTTGCGGGCGAGAAACCCTTCCAGAATGTACGCCGCCGCGACGGCATCCACGCTCTTTTTGTGCTTTGCCGCTTTCAGTCCTTCTTCGTGCAAGGTGTCGTGCGCCGCAAGACTGGTGAATCGCTCGTCCTCGGTATACACGGGCATGCCCGCACGCTCTTGTAGCTTTGCAATGAAACAACGGGTCTTTTCGGTCTGCACGCTTTCGCTTCCGTCCGCGTTCAGCGGCAGGCCGCAGACGATGCACCCGACCCCGCGGTCTTTGGCCGCCCGCGCCACGGCGTCCACGTCGGCGGAAAAATTCCCCGTACGGCGGTAGGTCTCGGCAGGCAACGCATAGGTGTTGAAAGGATCGGTAACGGCGATGCCGATGCGGCGGTCGCCGATGTCCAGCGCCATGATTCTTTTTTCCATACGGGTATTATACTATACCTTGCGCCATTTTTCAAGCGTTTGGAGAATTTTTTCGGGTAAAATCTTCCGCAAGGATTATTTTTCCGAGAAAAAAAGCGGAGAAAACACAATTCCCCCGCTTTTTCTTTTGTGCCTTTGCGTCTGTTTACGGCGTTCAGGCGCGCTCTTTTGCTTCGGAAGAGCCGGCATCGTCCATGGCTTTGAGGCGTTCGTCCATCATCTTGTCCACCTTGTCCATGACTTCCTGCTGTCCCTTTTTGACCAGAGAACGCGCTTTATAATTGTTCGCCACGATCAGCGCGCCGCCCATAAAGCCCAGCGCGAGACCCAAACAAAACATTTTTTCCATTTGCGAAAGCCTCCGTGCGGCGGCATGATTGCCCGCCGCAAGGACAGTATGCGTGCTTTCACTTCTCTTTATGCAATCTTTCCAGATATTCCACGCGTTCTTTGAGTCGGATGTTTTCGGCCTTGAGCTCGTCGGTGAGGCGCTCGACCAGCGCGTCGATCTCCTCTTCCAGCCGCCGTTGCAACGCCGATTTTCCCGTGCGCGCGACAGGAGAAGCCGACAGGGTCATGCCCAAAGATTCGGCAACTTTTTGCACGCGTTCGGGCTGTTTTTTCAGGAGATTGCGGTATTTGTTCTGCAGGCGCAACGTCAGTTTTTCATCGCCTGCGGCGACGTTGCGGATGGCGCGGCGGACGGACATGCCCTTCGCCTTTTCGGCGAGAATGCTGCGGAGCGCCGCATCCGTTTCCTCCTCGGAAAAGGCGCGGATCTTCTCCACCGAAAGATCGGTTCCGTCCAGAAGGCGCACCACCCGTTCGTCCCCGCGCTGTTTCAAAAGCGTGTAGTAATAATTGCGCACGCTTCCCTTTGCCCGCCCGTGCGTCTTGCCGAACGAGGCAAACAAATAGGAGAGCGCCTTGCCTTCCCGTCTGCCCGTTGCGATGTAATCCACCAGCTCTTTGGCCTCTTCTCTCGTATAACCGTTGATTTTTTCCGTATCAGACATATCGAAAAACCGTCCTTGATTTTTACTTTCCGTCCGTTTTATTGACATATCCGCCAAAATTTATTCATACATTTTCAATATGAGAGTATATTTTTTATCCGCGCGCCCGTGCGCCCTGCAAATCAACGGCGTCTTTGCGGGGTATACAAACAGTTTTCCGCGCCACCTCGACCTTTCGCCGCGGGATCTGCCCTTCTGCGAATTGATCCCGACCGACGGAAAATTCCTCCCCCTGCGGTTCGTTCTGCTCGACGACTTCGCCGCCCGACTGCCCGACAGCCTCTCGCTCTGCTTCCTGCCCGACGGCATCGCCCTGTATGCGGACAAGTTTCTACCGTCGGACGGCGCGTTGCGCATTCTGAAACGGGAACGCATCGCGGAGGGCACGATCACCTTATACGCCCAGGCGGGATTGCACTATCTTTGGGAAAAAGAGAAAATTTTACGCGCGGGGAAAGCGGACGAAACTTTATCCGACTGCAAAATCTCCGCCTGCGGCGGATGTATTCTTCTGCAAGGGAAAAACGCGCTTTGCGCGTTGGACGGCACGGGCATGCCCTTCTTTCAGGGCAAAACCGAAAAGATCTCTTTCGCCGAAGAGACGGAGCCGCACCAAACGGAAACAACGAACAACAGGCAAAGGGCGCAAGACGGCACGCCGCAAAGCCGCTCCATGTACGGGCGCGGAATGTACGAAAATTCGATGTACGGCAACGTGATGGATGACACCGCCGCCCGCGGCGGAAACGAGGAAATGCTGCGCATCGTTGCGCCCGCGGGAGATTTTCGCGGGCGAACGGCTGAATATGTTTTTACCTGCAAAGAGGGCCGCGCGACCCTGCAACGGCGGACCCTTTCGCCCGCCGCGCCCTTGCCCGAAAGATTCGCCCTGTGCGCCCTTTTACAGGCTCTGCGCCTGGGCGAAGACGAAGAGGCCGCAAGCCTGCTCGGCGGCGATCTCGCCGCAAGCCTGCCCGACCTGAAAGCGTACCTGGGCGAATACGTCGCCGTGCTCCCCCTCCCCTTTTCCCCGTTCGGCGCGGGCACGGTATACCGAAAAAAAGATCGGCTGTACACGCTCAAGACATACGCCGCCGATATGCGGGAAGGAAAAATCGAAAACATCCGCCCCTTGTCCTGAAGGACGGTGCGCACAAAACGTAAAACAAGACAAAAAAACAACCGCAACAGCGCGGTGCGCCGGTCGGAACGGAGAAAACATTTCTCGCCTCCCGCGACAAAAAAAGAGCAGACCCTTTGAAGCGAACCCCAAAGATTGGACAAAAATTTAATTAAATTGTTTGGTGATGAGTTCGGTATTGTACCGGACTCATT
>CALWCO010000056.1 GCA_944376455.1 uncultured Clostridia bacterium | reverse complement strand
CAACTCTATTTTACCACAGATTTGTATGAACTCCTTTTTTTTCTCTCCACTGTTGCACTTAATAGTATAATTCACCACATCAAAAAAGTCCGCCCCGCCGATATGGCGGAGCGGACAAATATCTTTGCCTCTTTGTTCTCTCATAAATCCGCAACGGGATTGTTGTAATCTTTGTGTTCACCCGTGATGGCATAGATGACCCATTCCCCGATGTTCGTGGCATGGTCGCCGATGCGCTCGAAATATTTTGCAATCATGAGCATATCGATCGCCTGTTCGCTGAGCGTGACGTCGTGACGGATGAGCTCGACGAGGTCGTGCTTGGCTTCCTTGAAGAGGGCATCCACTTCATCGTCCGATTCACAGACCTTCTTGGCGAGATCGAGATCGGATTTGATGAAAGCCTGAATGCTCTTTTTGACCATCTGAATGGTGACCTCCGCCATGCGGGAAATGTGCCCGTAATCCATGGCAATCTTGGTTTTGCCGATGTGCAGAATGAGATCGCATATATCCGCCGCCTGGTCTCCAATGCGCTCCATGTCCGTGATCATCTTGATCGCCGCCGAAACATTGCGCAGATCGTAAGCGACGGGCGATTCCATCAAGAGCATCTTGAAACAGAGGGTCTCTATGTCCTTTTCCTGCTGGTTGACGAGGCGATCGTTGCGGATGATGTCTTTGGCCTTTTCCATATCCTCTTCCGCCAGCGCGGCAACGCTGCCTTCGAGGGCGCGCTCGATCATGTCCCCCATGTTTTCCAGCATAGTGTGGAGCCTGATCAGCTCCTCGTTGAGTCTTGTACGCATCATCATAATCAACCAAACCTCCCGGTGATGTAATCTTCGCAACGCTTGTCTTTCGGCGCGGAGAATATCTGTTCGGTATCTCCGTACTCCACCATTTCTCCCAAGAGGAAGAACGCCGTTTTATCGGCAATACGCGCCGCCTGTTGCATGTTGTGCGTCACGATGACGATGGTCACGCTGTCGCGCAGAGACAGGCAAAGTTCCTCGATCTTGCCCGTGGAGATGGGATCGAGCGCGGAAGTCGGCTCATCCATGAGAATGATCTCGGGCTGTACGGCGAGAGCGCGCGCGATGCACAGGCGTTGCTGTTGTCCACCCGAAAGGCCGAGCGCGGACTTGTTGAGCCGGTCTTTGAGTTCGTCCCACATGGCAGCCTGCCGCAGAGACCGTTCGACAATCTCGTCGAGTGCGGCTTTGGCGTGGATGCCGAACGTGCGCGGTGCATAGCAGATGTTGTCATACACGCTCATGGGGAACGGATTGGGTTTCTGGAATACCATGCCCACGTTTTTCCGCAGAGCCGACAGATCCATGTCTCTGGCGTAAATATTCTTGTCTCCGATTCTAATCTCCCCTTCCACGCGGCAACCTTCCACCAAATCGTTCATGCGGTTCAAGGTCTTCAAAAGGGTGGACTTGCCGCAACCCGAAGGACCGATCATGGCGGTGATTTGATGTTTGGGGATATCCATGGAGATCTTCTTCAACGCCTGAAAATTCCCGTAATACAGATCGACATCCCTGACGGAGATAGCGACGTCGCCAGAAAAATCGAAGAGGTCGAGCCCGTTGCCGCCCGCCTGTTTATTCTGTTTTTTTCTGTCCGACCGAACATCTTTGTCGGTTTGAGTGTCTTTTTTTCTGAAACTGAACATATCTCTTCTTCCCTTTTGTTATCTTTTTTTCTTCACGCTCTTCTCGATGAAGAACACGATGAGGTTAAGCAGGAACGTGATGACAAGCAAAACGACCGCCGTCGCATATGCCTGATTGAGCCCGATCTCCGCGGCGCCTGTCACGGGATTGGCCGCCACCGGTTCCGCCCAGCACATATAGAGGAACACTGTGAGCGTCGGCGCCATATTCATGGGATTGAGCGCATTGGGCACGGTCGTGCGTAGCATGCCCGCGGAATAGACAAGTGCCGCCGATTCCCCGACGATGCGCCCGATGGAGAGCACGGTCGCCGTGGCGATGCCCGCAAAGGCATTCGGCAAAACGATCTTGAAGATCGTGCGGAACTTGCCAGCACCCAGCCCGTAACTTGCCTCGCGCAAGGACATGGGTACCGCGCGCAGGCTCTCTTCCGTCGAGCGGATGATAGTCGGAAGAATGACCAGCACCATGGTGAAAGCCCCCGCCAGCGTGCAACGTCCGCCCAGAAGCGTGGCAAAAAGCAGATAGCCGAACAAGCCGAAAATGATGGACGGGATGCCCGCCAGCGTATCGATGAAGGTGCGGATGACGCTGACGACCTTACTGCCCGGCTTGGAATATTCCGACAGATAGATGGCGGCGCCGACCCCGAAAGGTAGCGCGATCGCCAGGGCAATGAGAATGGTGTAGCCCGTCGAAATGAAGGAGGGTAGTAGCGTGGGCGACATCAGCGTCGATTCCCCGAACAGGAAATTCCAGGTGATGTGCGGGATGCCGCTGACGAGGACGAACGCGATCAGATAGAGGAGCGTAAAGGCGATGAATGCACCGCAGGCAACGGCGACGTATTTGAGCACTTCCGGGACGATCCCTTTTTTGCGGAATACGATCTTCGCCCCCGCGTCTCCTTTCAATACTTTATTCCCCCGCTTGCCCTTGAATTCCTTGGGCACGAGATTGATGGAAAGGTTGATGATCAGAACGAGCACGAGCAAAACGAACCCCGTGGCGAACAGTGCCGATTCCAGCGTCGAGCCGACGCCCGCTTCGCTCATTTCCATGACGATGTTGGTCGTGAGCGTGCGGATGTAGGAAAACAACCCCTCGGGGAAGAGCGCACGCCCGCCGGAGACCATGTTGACCGCCATGGTCTCGCCCACCGCCCTGCCGATGCCAAGGATGAGCGCGGAAATGACGCCCGAGCGCGCCGCGGGCAGAACAACGTTGAACGCCGCCTGCGCCTTGGTGTTGCCGAGTGCAAGCGCGCCCTCCATGTAGTGCTGCGGCACCGATTCGAGCGCATTTTTACTCAGCGATGCCACCGTCGGCAGGATCATGACGGCGAGCACGAGGGAGCACGCCAGGATCCCGAGACCTGTATTCCCGTTGTTGAGGGAAGAGAGGATGGGAACGATGACGGACAGACCGAAATAGCCGTAGATGACCGAAGGGATTCCTGCCAGCAGTTTGATGATCTGATCGAAAAAGGCGCGTAGATTGATTTGATTGATCCACGATACAATTTTTGCGATCATTTTGTTCTTCCCCGCATACCGCAGGTGAAATTTATCGGGACACCAGAATACCATGAAACAGGCGGTGAACACGGCAATGGTGCCGCCGATGGCAACCGACATGACCGTAACGATGATGCTGTTGACGAACATGGGCAGGATGCCGTATATCTGCGTGATGTCCCACTTGTCCGAATCTTCCAGCCCGTGGTTCCAGAGAGTGCCGAACAGGAAATTGAAAACGCCGATGTCGCGGAAGGCGGGAATGGACGCATACAAAATATAGCCGATGATGCCGAACACCGCTATGATCGACATGCAGGCGCAGACGATGAAAACGTATTTCGCGCCCGCATCCTGCAATTTCGTTTTGTTGATCTTTATCATAAGATTCTCCAAACAAAGACAGTTCCGTTACCTTTTACGATAACGGAACAGACTGAATGACCTGTCGCGCGTTTTTCAGGAAGCGCTTTCTTCGTCTCCGCCGGGAACGGCGATGAATGTACCGTTCGCATAGAGATCATACAGTTGATCGATGGTAACGTTGGTCAGGGGACACGCGGAATTGACGATGATGGCAATGCCGTCGTCCGCGAGTTTATAGACGTTGAGCCCGTCGACCTTGCACTCTCTGGAAATCATGCCGATGGCGCCGTTGCCCTTCTGTGCTTCCGTTTCACCCTCGCCCGATCCGCCGCCGCCGACGGTGAAGTTGAAGGTCTTGTTGCTGTTAAGTTCCTGATATTTCGAAACGAGTTGCGACATGAGCGGGTTGACGGAAGTGGAGCCCCACAGCGTCAGGGAAGTCGTGCTACCCGTATAACTGTTTGCAACATACTCCTCGGCATCGTCGACCTGACCGATCCATTCGCTGTTGACGATTTCCTGACCCTGCGTGCTTTCGATGAATTTTACAAAATCGGCGGCCAGTTCGTTGGTCTGCAAAATGTCGCCCTGATAAACCAGATTGAAAGGACGGCTCAGTTCATATTCGCCCGATTTGATGTTGGCAACCGTCGGATCGACCCCGTTGACCTGAATGGCCTTGATGCCGTCGTTGCCGGCAACGGAGCCGAGGGAGATGTAGCCGAGGGCTTTCTTGTCGCCCGTAACCGCCGTGATGACGTTGCCCGTTTCGCCCAATTCCTGCACACAGGAAGCGAATTGCGCGACCTCTTCCAGCGCTTCCCCTTCGGAGTTCACGACCAGTTCGTCGAACGCGCCGCGGGTACCCGAAGAGGTAGGACGGGCGATCGCCACCGTGATGTCGTTGCTGTCCGCCTGGGAAGCGGGATCCGCGCAGGAAGCCAAAGCGAACGTGCCGACGCCGAGGCAGAGTGCCAATGCCAACATTTTGACGAGTTTTTTCATAACAAAAACTTCTCCTTAAAAAAATTTTCTTCTTTTTCCTTTGACGCTTTCATCATACCGCAAACTTGTATATTTTTTTCGCATTTTTTGTATACAAGTCTTCACAAATTTGTAATATTTTTATTACATTTTCCGTCCGCTCCCGGCGGCATTGCGCGCCCGTTGCGCGCGCATAAAGCCCGATCGGTCTTTTTTTATGCGCCCGCATTTTTCACCCGCCGCCTGCGCCGCACCGCAAGCGACCTTCCCGCCTGCACGCACGTCCCGTTAAACTGTTCCCTTTTTTGACTCTTTTTATTACACCGCGGCGTCCGCTTTTTTCTTCCCGTTTTTCTCCGTTCGCAGAATAATATCTTTTTTTGAAATATTCTCTTATTTGTTACGGAAAAAGGACAACAAAAAATGCCGCCCTGTGAGGCGGCGGATAATTTCGGACCGATATGCCGCTATCGTTCGGCAGACGGGAAAAGCTCTTTCAGTTTTTTTCGGCTGCGGACCGACAGCAGTGCGCCGACGATGAGGACGGCGACGGCAAGTACCAGAAGAACACAGAAAAGCCACACAGACGGTAAAACAGCTTCTGTCTGCGGCGTGCCGCCTTCAGGCGGAGACGAAGCGGAGCTCTCCTCCGACGCACCGCCTTCCGCGCCCGGCCACGCAAGATTCCCCCGCAAAAGATCCAACGCCATGAAAAGGAGAACCGTCCCGCCGCAAAGCAACGCGACGGCAAAGGCGAGCAAGACAAGCCCGACGATGAACATCCGCCGATAGCCTCTGATGAGTTTTTCGGTTTCACCCGCGGCGGGAAGAACGGCACATCGCTCGTTTTCCGAACGGATTTTCTCTTCCTCCTGCGCCCCATCCGTGGCAGCAAAATCGGATTTATCTTCGGACGCGGCGTCTGTTTTCCATTCTTCCCCATATAAAAAGTATTCAGGGGAAACGTCCAGCACCGTGCAAAGTTTTTTCAGTTGCTCCACATCGGGCGAACGCATGTCGTATTCCCAGCGGTAGACGGTCTGCGCGGATACACCGACCCGTTCCGCGAGTTGCGCCTGCGTCAAACCCTTTTGCGTCCTCCGCTCCGTCAAAAGTCTGCCGAAACTCATCAAACCCCTTTTTCCCCCTCGTCTGAAAAAATATATACCATATTATAACACGGCATGCAGGCAAAATCAATCCTGCAAGGGACAAATTATTTTTCAAAAAATACTTGACAGCAAACGAAAGCTGTGATATAATACGCATAATTATTATAAATGCAACGATGGGGAGGAGTAAGTTCCCGCAAGCCTTTGCAGAGAGAATACGGCAGGTGAAAGTATTCAAGGAGCGGAACCGAAGGTAGCCCCGGAGCAGCGAGCCGAACAGAGCGCAAACATTCCCGCACGCCTTATCGCCGCGGAAACATACGCTTTCAGTAGACCTCGACGGAACGCCCGCCGTTATCGTGGGCAGCGACGGTGATTTCGCCGTCGGCAGAGTGCGGAAAGAAATTTCCGAATTCAGGTGGTAACACGGAGTCTATCCGCCCTGAGCCGAGGAATGCGGCTCGGGGCGTTTTTTATTCCCCTTTCGCGTTACTCGAAAGAATAACATTATCGGAGGATCACATCATGAAATTATCCGGCGCAGACATCTTGATCAATTGCCTGTTGGAACAGGGCGTGGACACCGTTTTCGGCTATCCCGGCGGCACCGTCCTGGATATTTACGACGCGCTGTACAGAAACGGCAAAATCAACCACGTCATCACGTCCCACGAACAGGGCGCGGCGCACGCCGCCGACGGG
>CALWCO010000055.1 GCA_944376455.1 uncultured Clostridia bacterium | reverse complement strand
TCGTGCTCTTTTTTATCCCAAAAAATTTTTATCTTTCCTTCTCTTTTTTGCTTGACTTTTCAATAGTTAGCTCCTTTTTCATTTTTTTATTGTCCGAATACGCACAACCCGGGATTCAAAAGGGTCTTTGACCCTTTTGCAAGGGTGCGGGAACAGCGTTTCCGCAAAACGGTACGCCGAAGCGGAACGAGAGTTCCGCGCATTCATCGCCCCCATGGGCGATAAGCGCAAGGCACAGCCTTGCTTGGTAACGTCCGAAACCAAGGGGCTGCCCGCCCCTTCAACCCCGCCAAAGGGTCAACGACCCTTTGGAAACCCGTGTCGCGCAAGGCACAGCCTTGTCGGGACTTATCCTTTTGTCCCTGCAAAAATGATACGAGAACCGAAAATCAGTTCAGCATCAACGTATCGCGCAGATCCGCAAGGCGTTGCACGCCGTGACGGTCGCACCAGGCATTCAGCCCTTCGATGATCTTCGGCATTGCCAGCGTATCCGTGAAATTGGCCGTACCCACCTGCACGGCCGTTGCGCCCGCCATGATGAATTCCAAGGCGTCCTCCGCGCAAGTGATGCCGCCCATGCCCACGACGGGCAGGGAAACGGCGTGCGCGACCTCATAGACCATGCGCACCGCGATCGGCTTGACGCCCGCGCCCGACACGCCGCCCGTGTTGTTGGCGAGAACGGGACGGCGACGTTCGATGTCCACCGCCATACCCGTCAGCGTATTGATGAGGGAAAGGCAATCGGCGCCCCCCTCTTCGGCCGCACGGGCGTTGAGAGCAATACTCTCCACATTGGGCGAAAGTTTGACCATCAGCGGCGTTTTTTGGAGCGCCGCTTTGCTCAGACGGGTAACCTCTCTGACGTTTTCGGGACGGATGCCCAGCGCCATGCCGCCGCAACGGACGTTCGGACAGGAGATGTTCAGTTCGACCATATCCACCAGTCCGTCCAGCCGGGCACAGATCTTTTCATAATCCTCGATCGTACTCCCCGCAACGTTGGCAATGACCGCTATCTTTTTACTTCTCAGCCAATCCAGATCGTGTGCAATGAAGCTCTCCACGCCGGGATTCTGCAAGCCGACGGCGTTCAGGATGACCCCGCGGCTCTCCGCGATCCGCGGCACGGCGTTGCCCAGCCGCGGCTCAAGCGTCAGCCCCTTGGTGGAGAGCCCGCCGAGAACGGAGATGTCGTAAATTTCATCGAATTCCCTGCCGAACCCCACCGTGCCCGATGCACCGATGACGGGGTTTTTGAAATTGATGCCGCACAATGCGACCGATAAATCTGCCATTTTTTAATTCTCCTTTGTTTGCATCATCAGTTCGATGAGGCGGTTATGCACCTCTTCCACGTCAGCGACGTATTCATATTTTTTCTCTCCCTGCGTTGTCTGTAAAATGATCGTTCCCCAGCGGGCAGACCACCCGCGCGCATTGTTAACCCTGCGGCAAATGACGTTCTGCAACTCCCGCAACGGACAAATCCCGTCGGGCAGAATCAGATTGTTCCCTTCCCGCACGATGATATTTTCGGGTGCGCGATAGATGCGGACGCAGAACCACAGACAGAGCACAAACATAAACAAAACCAGCAAAACGCAAGGAATGATCCCCGCCAAAATCGTGTCGATCCCGCCGAAAGCGGCACATAGCCCGAGCCCGACGCCGATGACTGCCAGCACAAAAACGCCGCACCCCAAATACAGCCAAAAAAGAGATTTTTTTGTCCGTGCGATGACTTCTGTCATAAGACCACCTCCTCGATATTGAACACGGGACCGTCCTTGCAGACGCGGGCATGGGCACCTTCCGTTTTGTTGCAGACGCACACGAGGCAGGCACCGATGCCGCAGCCCATGCGCTCTTCCAAGGATACGAAACAGGGAATGCCCGCCCCCTGCATTTTTTCTTTGAGCGCGCGGAGCATGGGAAGAGGTCCGCAGGAGAGCACGACGTCCGGTCTGGCCCTGTCCATGTCCGCGGCGAACGCCTGCACGGCGTTCATTTTTTTGCCGTAAGAACCGTCGTCCGTCACCACGGTGAGGTCGGTTGATTTTTGCAGTTCGTCCAGACAGCAGACGGCTTTTTGACCACGGAAACCGATATAAGAATGGATTTCCTTGCCCTTGGGCAGATACTCGCGCAAAACGGAGATCATGGGGAATATCCCCACGCCGCCGCCGACGAGCGCGATTCTCTTTTCCTCTTCCCGCACGAAAAATCCGTTGCCGAGCGGCAAAAGAACGCTCAATTTTCTCCCGACGGGCAGGGCGGACAAAAGATGCGTCCCCTCGCCCTTCAATTGATAACAGACGGTGATCTTCTCCCCTTCCGCCTTGCAGACGGCAATGGGGCGGCGCAGAAGATGCGCGCCGTCGCCCACGCCGAGATTGACAAACTGTCCCGCACGGACGGGTACGGGCTCTCCCGTCGAAAAAGTGAGGGAATATACCCCCTCCGCAATCGGATTGTTTTCCAAAACGGTCGCAACGATTTCTTTCATATTCGTAAATTCCTTTTGTTATTTTCCCATGCGCCCGATGGCGGCGGCGAGGTCGCGCTGCATATCGATGCATGCCTGCCGCGCGGCTTCATAGTACTTGCCGCCCTTCTTTTTATAGGCACAGAGCACGCCGCGGGAATTGTTGACGACGCCGCCGAGTCCGCGGATGTCGAAGGAGCGGCTGAGCATTTCGGCATTGCCGCCCTGCGCGCCATAGCCGGGAATTAGGAAAAAGGTGTTTTTCAGCTGTTCGCGAAGCCGTGCCGCCTCCATGGGATGCGTCGCGCCGACAACGGCGCCGACGGCAGAATAGCCGTACTTGCCGATCAGATCTTCCCCCCACTTTTCGACGAGTCCGCCCATATATTCATAGACCGTGCGACCGTCCTGCAGAACGAGGTTCTGAAACTCCCCGCTCGACGGGTTAGATGTCTTGACAAGGGCGAAAAGACCCTTGTCGTTTTGTTTGCAGACATCCACGAAGGGCTGTATGCCGTCCGTGCCGAGGTAACCGTTGACGGTGAGGAAATCGACCGCGCAAGTCGCCTTTTCGCCGAGGAAGGCGGCGGCATAGAACCCTGCCGTGTTGCCGATGTCGTTTCTCTTGCCGTCGGCAATGACGAACAGCCCCTTTTCTTTGGCATAGTTTGCCGTACGCTCGAAACAGGCAATGCCCGCCGCGCCGTACATTTCATAGCAGGCGATCTGAATTTTGACGGACGGCACGATGTCGCACACGTTGTCGATGATATTTTTATTGAACTCGAAGATGCGTTCGGCAATCGCGGCGTTGGTGTCCGCGCCGTCGCGCAATTCTTCGGGCAGATAATCGGCAACGGTATCCAGCCCCACGCAGGTGGGGTTTTGCGTATCGATGATTTTTTCGATGAGTCGGTCGATGACAGGCATTCTCTTTTCTCCTTATTATAATTGATTTCACCCGTTATTTGCGGGCATGGGGGTCAGTTCTCGCTGCGATACTTTATTTTTCCGTCGACGATGGTATATTCCACCGCGCCGCAAAGTTCATATCCCGCGAACGGCGTGTTCTTGCCCTTGGAACGGAATGCGGCGGGATCGACCGTCCATTTCTTGTCCAAATCGGCAAGCAGGATGTCCGCCGCCGCGCCTTCTTTCAGCTCTCCCCCTTCCAACCCCAGAATGCGGGCGGGGTTGCGGCTCATTTTGTCGGCGATCTCGCTCAGGGTCAGAATGCCCGTTTTATACAGATAGGTAACGGCAAAGCCGAAAGAAGTCTCGATGCCGCTGATGCCGAACGCCGCCAGATCGTATTCCACGTCCTTATCGTTCTTGTGGTGCGGCGCATGATCGGTAACGATGCAGTCGAGCGTGCCGTCTTTGAGCCCCTCGAGAATGGCTTGGCGGTCTTTATCTTCCCGAATGGGCGGATTGACCTTGGTATTGGTGGAGAAATCGCGGATGATGTCGTCCGTCGCCGCATAGTAATGCGGGCAGGTCTCTGCGGTCACTTTGACGCCGTTTGCCTTGGCGGCGCGAATCAGCTGTACGCCGCTGTATGTCGAAACGTGACAGATATGCACGGGCACGTCCAGGCTCTGTGCCAGACAGATGTCCCGCGCGATCATGATGTCTTCCGCGGCACGCGGAATGCCTTTGAGTCCCGTCAGCGTGGAATTATACCCCTCGTTGACGACTCCGCCGTCGGCAAGGACCTTATCTTCGCAATGACACAGACACACCATATTGAATCCGGAAGCATATTCCATGGCAAGGCGCATCAAACGGGAATTGACGACGGAAACGCCGTCGTCCGAGAGCGCGACCGCGCCTTCCGCCTTCATCTCCCCGATGTCGGCGAGCTCCGCGCCCTTCTCCCCGCGCGTGATGGCGCCGATGGGACGGACTTTGCACAGCCCTACCTCTTCGCCGCGGCGGCGGATGTATCCCACCACGGCCTTATTGTCCGCCACGGGGTTGGTATTGGGCATACAGCAGACCTGCGTGAAGCCGCCGTGTACCGCCGCCTCCGAACCGCTCTGAATGTCCTCTTTGTATTCATACCCCGGCTCGCGCAGGTGTACGTGCATATCGATGAGACCGGGGAAGGCATGCAACCCGCTTGCGTCGATGATCTCCTTTTCCCCGTCCGCGGAAATGTTTTCCGCGATCCGTGCAATTTTACCGTTCTTCACCAGAATATCGCCGTCCTTGACGCCGTCGGGCAAAACAATTTTCGCGTTCTTGATCAACATATCGTTTTTTTCTCCTTAATCGATGATCTTTATCACATTTGCTGGTTTCTGTACTGGGTGATGAGGAAGAGTACCGCCATGCGCACGGCGACGCCGCTCAATACCTGATCGAGGATCAGGCTGGCATTGTCGTCGATGATGCTGCCCGTCAGTTCCACGCCGCGGTTGACGGGGCCGGGGTGCATGACGATTGCCGTCGGCTTGGCGCGGGAGAATATCTCGCGGTTGACGCCGTAAAAATGGGCGTATTCGTCGAGCGAAGGGAAGTTGCCCGCCTGCTGACGTTCGAGCTGGATCCTCAATCCCATGACCACGTCCGCGCCCTCCACCGCCTCTTCGCGGCTCTTGCAAATTTTGGCGCCCATGCGGTCGATGCCCTTGGGAATGAGCGTTTCGGGGGCGTACATGGTAACTTCCGCGCCCAATTTTTTGAGCCCGAAAAGATCGGACTTCGCCACGCGGGAATGAGCGATGTCGCCGAGGATGGCGACTTTGAGCCCCTTGATCCGCCCGAATCGCTCGCGCATGGTGCACATATCGAGTAGCGCCTGCGTGGGGTGTTCGTTCATACCGTCGCCGCCGTTGATGACGCTGGCGCGGACGTGCTCGGCAAGGAGCTTGGGCGCGCCGCCCATGGAATGACGCATGACGATGAAGTCGTTTTTCATGGCGTCGAGCGTTTCGCCCGTGTCGATGAGCGTTTCGCCCTTCTTCACAGAGGAAGTGCTCGCCGAAATGTTGATGCAGGTCGCACCCATATATTTACAGGCAAGTTCGAAGGACGTGCGCGTGCGCGTGGAATTTTCATAAAAGAGAATGGTCGCCGTCTTGCCCTGTAAATGGGGCAATTTTTTAATGCCCTGCCGGAGCAGTTTTTTCATGTTTTCCGCGACGTCGAGGATTTCGGTTATCTCCTCCGCGGAAAGATCATACAGCCCGATGAGATCTTTGCGTTTTAACATACAGCCTCCCTGATTATTGTCCGAGTTTGGTGATATAGAGCCTGTCCTCGGCGGCGCCGAGTTCTTCGAAATCGACCTCGATGCGCTCCGAACGGGACGTGGGAACGTTTTTGCCGACAAAGTCGGCGCGGACGGGCACTTCCCGCCCGCCGCGATCCACGAGGATCAGAAGCTGTATCCCCTTGGGTCTGCCCATGGAGAAGAGCCCTTCGATGGCAGCGCGCACGCTCCTGCCCGTATGCAGGACGTCGTCGCAGAGCACGACCGTCTTGTCCGTTACGTCGAAAGGGAAACGGTTGACCGTCGCGTCGGGGACGAAAAAGGAAGACACCAGATCGTCGCGATACATACCGATGTCGATCCCCGCGCACGGGATGTCGACGCCCTCCTGCTGCGCAAGATACCGCCGCACGCGGTTTGCGACAACCTCGCCGCCGCGCTTGATGCCGACGAGCACCACTTCTTTCATATCGGCGTTGCGTTCGAGCACCTCGTGCGAAAGCCGTATGATCGTGCGCCGGACGGCGTTTTTATCCAGGATTACCGTATTATTCATAAGCGTTCTCCACCTCCGCTTTTGACCGCAAAAAAAGCCCCGCGTATACGGCGATACGCGGGGCTTACGGTACAATCCCTCCTTATGGAAGGTCAATTTCATCCTGCGGGAACAACTTTGTGGTATCTCCGTACCGTAGCGCGGCATCTCCGTACCGCTTTCAAGTTGCATTCATTGTACTACCGCCGCAAACATTTGTCAAGCGTTTGCCAAAAAATTACAAAGATTTTCTTGACGATGACAATTTCGCCTCCCCCGCACGATACTGTGCGGGGGAGGCGAAAAACGGTCATACGATTTTTTTCAGACGGAAGCCGAGCTTGTCGCAGGACGTGAGATAGTACTGCACGCCGTTCTTTTCGCTTTCGAGCGGATAATAGAACGTGCCGTGCACGTGCCCGAATACCACCGCTTTCACGCCGTGTTCCTCAAAAAGACGGCTGAACAGGGTATCCTCCTTCCTGCCCGTAAAGGGAGGATAATGGATCAT
>CALWCO010000054.1 GCA_944376455.1 uncultured Clostridia bacterium | reverse complement strand
TTGCACTCGGTCTAGTAAACTAGGGCTATGCCCGAAAATGAAGAACCTCCCGCTTGGCGGGAGGGTTACTTTTTTTTTCTGAAAATTGTATTCCCGTAGGGGACGGAAACGGTTGCCGCACGATCGGACAAAAGATTTCGCCGTCGGACGAAGAACGATACTTCTTGTTTTTTATCCTTTCCGCGTGCCGTCGGGCGCATCCGTCCGTCAGACGGTATATGTCAGACGGTGTACTTTTGCAGGGCGTCCGCCGAGCCGATTTCGGCTTTTTTGGCTTCGTAACCCGCCTTGCCGAGCAGGGCGAAGGTCGCTTTTTTGCCGTTCTCCACGCCGGGCTGATTGAAGGTGTCGATGTTCAGCATCGCGCCCGTATAGGCGGTCTGCAGTTCGAGATAGAACAGGAGCTGGCCGAGGGTGAAGGCGTTGAGCTCGGGCAGCGTAACGGTGTAGTTCATCCGTCCCGCCTGCATGAGCGCGAAGGCCGTTGCCTTGTTTTCCGCCTGAATGAGCTCTTCCATGGTGTGCCCGCCGAGGAAGCCGACGTCGGGAATGTCCTGACAGCCGTGCGGAATGGGGGTCTCGTACTTGTATTTGCCGAGGGAGAGGAAGGTGATGACTTTATCGTAAGGACCTTCGGCATAGAGCTGTACCTGGGAATGCTGGTCGGTGACGCCGAGCGCCTTGACGGGGGTCTGGCCGACGTTGCAGTCCTTGCCGTCGAGCGTCTTATTCTTGCCGAGCGATTCCGCCCAAAGCTGTGCATACCAGTCGGAGAGGTATTTCAGGTTATCCGAATAGGGCATCATGACGCCGATGTTCTTTCCGTCCTGCATGGCGGCAAATTGCAGTACCGCGGAGAGCAGGGCGGGGTTTTTGTACATATTTTTCTGCTTGCAGAGTTTATCCATGTACGCCGCGCCGTCCAGAAGGAGGGAAATATCGATGCCGAGTACGGCCGCGGGGAGAAGTCCCACGGGGCAAAGCTCGGAGAATCTTCCGCCGACGCCGTCGGGCAGGACATAACTCTTCACGCCGCCGAGGGATTGGGAAATTTTGACGAGATTGCCCTTTTTGGCGTCCGTCGTGAAGATGAGGTTGTTTTTGAGGTCGACGCCCGCTTTGGTCAGAATGTCGCTGATGATGAGGTATTGCGCCATCGTCTCGCTGGTCGCGCCCGATTTGGAAATGACGTTGAAACAGGTCTTTTTGGGATCGATGACGTCCAGAAGATCGTGCATACGGACGGGATCGACGTTATCCTCCACGAAAAATTTAGGGCCTTTGCGCACCTTATCGGGCAGATCGTTGTAATGCAGGTGGGAAAGGGCGGTAAAGGCCATGATGGGGCCGAGCGCACTGCCGCCGATGCCGAGCACGACGAAATATTTGAATTCCTTGCGGATCTTTTTTGCCGTCGCTTTGATGTCCGCGACGATCTCTTTCTGGTTATAGGGCAATTCCGTCCAACCCATATACAGTTCGTCCTTGCCGCGGTTGTCGGCGACGAACTGCCACGCCTGTCTCGCCTGTGCGGCATAGCCCGAAAGTTTCTTTTCGGTGAAGCCTTTTTCGCCCAGGGCCGAGGACATCATGTTGGTGTAGTCAACGGTCAAACGCATGCTTTCACAGTAAGCCTTGTTCTTCATTTGGAACCTCCGATTATAAAAGCTTTCTATTTTTCTCGCCTATTATTGTACTCTAAACGGCCGTTTATGTCAAACGGATTGCAACCCCTTTGCGGACAGATTTTTTGCCGTTTTTGTCTTGATAAACAGCCGGTAAATGCCCGTAACCCGCAGGAGCAGGGCCTGTGCCGCCAGCATGGCGAGTGCCGCGACGGCGATGGCGAGCCAGGGGTGCATCACCTGTTGGAGCAGGGGATAGACGAGCAGTCCCAGCCCCGCCTCCGGTAAGGTGATTGCCGCGGTTTTCAGGAAGAAGCCGAGATAGACGGGTTTACGCACGCACTTTTTGTGCAACAGACGAAGGTTGAGCATACAGCAGACAAGGTGGTCAAGGAATTGCCCGACGCACAGCCCGTAGATCCCGATATAGGGCGGCAAAAACCACACGCAGGCCAGCATTGCCGCCGCGCCGAAGAGGAAATTGACGAGCGTGTGCCGCTCGCAACCGAGGGAGTTGAGCATACTGGTGGTGATCATGCTCATCGCCATGGGCAGGAGCATGAGACAGCAGTTGCGTATGATTTCCCCGCTCTGCGCCGAAGTGAACAGGAGCATCCCCGCATCGGCGCCGAACACGAAAAAGAAGGGCACCAGCGTACAGGCGATGAGCATGGTGATTTTCAGGGATTTTTCGATGTTGGTTTTCAGCCGTTCGTGCTGACCGAGGTAAAAACTGTCCGAAAGTTCGGGCGTCAATACCAGCGCGATGGAGCCGATGATGGTGGAAGGCATAAACAAAACGGGCATAGCCATGCCCAGAACGATGCCGTATTCCGACATGGCCTCCGCCGAGGACATTCCGCCGAGGATGAGCCGCGCTGGCAAGAGCACCGAGATGAGGGAATTGATGAGCGAGGTGGACGTGCGCATGGCGGTGATGGGCATTGCGGAGGAGAGCAGGGGCTTGAACTGTCCCTGCGGATTGACGAATTTTCCGCCCTTGACGAAGAAGTAGATCATGGAGATCGCAAAGGAAACGATGTAAGAGATGACGACGGCGAAGGCCGCGCGCCGCGCGCCGTCGAGTACGTCCGTCATATGCACGACGAGCGCACTCCCCACGGCGATCATCACCGATTCCTCGATGAATTCGATCACGGAATAGGCGAGAAATTGCTTGTTTCCCCAGAAACTCCCGCGCACGACGGCGTAGACGGAGGTGAAGACGAACCCATAGAGCAAAATGAGGAACACCTGCGTGCACCGTTCGTCCGAGAAGAGAAAGTCCAGTCGGTCGTTTAAGAGCCAAAGGACGAGGAAGACGGGCACCGCAAAGGCGAGGGTGAGGCATACGGCGGCGGTGACCGTCTGTTTTTCGGCGCGCGGGTTTTTTCCTGCGCGGTATTTGGAGATCAGCCGCGAAACGGTGATGGGAATGCCCGAAGACGTCGCCGTGACCAGCACGGCAAAGACGGACAGGGCGAGCTGGTAGATGCCCAGCCCCTCCGAACCGACGGTACGGGAGAGTATGATGCGGTATAAAAAGCCGAGGCCGCGTTCACAGACCGACAGGGCGGTCACCAGTGCCGCCGTTTTGACGAAAGTGTTCTTGCTCATGCTTTATTTTACGGATGAACGTGCTTTTTTATGCTTTGCCGCAATATATTATAGTATGCAGAAATTACAGGTTTTGTCAACGGACGTCATTGTCGTCGGCACGGGGGACACCGAGGAGGACATCTGCCGCGCGGCAAACGTTTCTTCCGTGGCGCTCCGCAAGTGCAATCGTCTCTCTTCCTCTGCACCGCTGTATGCGGGCATGCTCCTCGTCTTGCCCCCGTCGGGCAATCTTTACACGGTGCAGCCGGGGGACGATATGATCACCCTTTGCGGCAGCAAAGAGCGGTTTGAAGCGCTCAACGGCACGCTCGATTTCTATCCCGGCAGAAAGATACGCATCTGAATGATTGAAATGCCTTTTTTGCGTGTGCAACGGGGCGTGTCCGGCGCATATGAATTTCCGTTCATATGTCTTTTTGCGCAAGCGGGCGCAAAAAAGAGGGAAAAAGCATTCTCATGAATTTCAAAGCATATGTAATTCGCCGCATACGTAAGGATACGGCGTCTTTTTGCTTGCCATCGGCGGCGGAATTTGTTATAATGCGGTTATGGATAAAAATCAGTTTACGGACAGAGTGCGCATCGTCATCCGCGCGGGCGACGGCGGGGACGGCATGAACTCCTTCAAATCGTTCAAGGGCAAGCCCGCCTGCGGCCCCGACGGCGGGGACGGAGGGGACGGCGGCAGTGTCTATTTCGTCGGTGATAAGGATATGACCGACCTTTTGAGCTACCGTTTTGCCTCCCATTTTTCGGCGGAAAACGGCGAACGCGGCGGCACCAACCGTTGCACGGGCAAAAACGGCGCGGACGTGGTGCTCAAAGTGCCGCGCGGCACGATCATCCGCGATTTTGAATCGGGCAGGATCATTGCCGACGTCTTTGCGGACGGGGAAAAAGTCAAGATCGCCGAAGGCGGAAAAGGCGGCAAGGGAAACGTGCGCTTTACCACCGCGCGGCGGCATGCGCCGCACTTTGCGCAGAAAGGACAAAAGGTCAGACCGCACGACGTCATTCTGGAAATGAAGATGATCGCCGACGTGGGCATCGTGGGGTTCCCCAATGTGGGCAAGAGTACCCTGCTTTCCCGCATTTCGGCGGCGCGGCCCAAGATCGCCAACTATCACTTCACGACTCTTTCACCCAATCTGGGCGTGGTGCGCTCTTATGACCGTTCGTTCGTCGCGGCGGACATTCCGGGGCTCATCGAGGGCGCGGCGGACGGCGCAGGCCTCGGACACGATTTTTTGCGGCATATCGAGCGCACGCGTATGATCTTACACGTCGTGGACGTCTCGGGTTGTGAGGGACGGGATCCCGTGGAGGATTTCAAAAAGATCAACGCCGAACTGGCCGCTTACAGCAAAGTGCTTGCCGCTTTGCCGCAGATCGTCGTCTGCAATAAGTGCGACCTGCCGCAGGCGGCGGAAAATCTGGAAACCTTTCGGAAGGTCTATGGGGAAACACATCGGATTTATGCCCTGTCGGCGGTTTCGGACAAGGATTTCGGGGCGCTGTTGCGCGGCATATTCGAAGTGTTGGACACCCTCCCGCCCGTGGAGCCTGTCCGTCCCGACGAAGAGTTTGTCTATACCGATCGGCCCGATACCGATCACTTTGCCGTGGAACGGTTGGACGAGCACGTGTATGAGGTGACGGGCGGACTCATCGAAGTCCTCTGCCGCAACGTCGAACTCAACGATTCGGCTTCCATGGCCTATTTCCAGCGCACGCTCCGCGTGCGGGGCGTCATCAAGGCGCTCGAAGGTGCGGGGTGCAAAGAGGGCGACACCGTCATCGTGGGGGACGTGGAATTCGATTTTCTGCCTTGACGGAAGGAAGAAAAAAACAAAAATAAGAGAAACAAAAGAAAAAACGATTACACAGGGGAAACAAAGAAGATGGAAAGAGACATCAAAGCATTTTTTTACGAGTATAAATATTATCTTTTTCCCGAAGACTGTCTGTCTTTGGAGGAACTGAAAGAGCGCACGTTCGTGCGTGCCAAACGGCTGAAAGAAGAATTTTGCATGGCACCGAATTTCGTGTACGAAAGTATTGCGGAAGAAGATCTGGAGATCGAGGACGCCAATCGCCTGTTTGAGGTGTCGGTCAATCTTTATTCCCGCGAGGAATATGACGAAGTTTTGGAAAAGCAGGTCAGACTGCATTGTCCCGGCTGTTCCCGCTATGAACAGACCGTGGACGAGAACGGACACCTGAGTCTGGACGGGCATCACCGTGAAATTTCCCTCGACGGCGTCTGTTATGAGCGCGAAACCGAAGAGGAGAGTTGGTCCTTTTCTTTCTGCGCGGAATACTTTTGGTATCTGATCTCCCATCGCTTGCGCGATCTTGCCATATGCATCGACAGGAACAACCAGAAAAAACTCAACAAACTCCTCAACGCCGAGTTGACGCATTTCTGTTTCCCCGTCAATTTTTACGGTACCAGAACGAACGGCACTTACCATCTGTATATGTCGGCAGGCAAGAAAGTATCTCCGCTCATGGCGAACGTCATCGCCTTTCTGGCGGCTGCGGCAGGGGAAGAAGAGGGGCTCACATCCATGCAATGGGAAGTACATCCCTTCCTGCCCGCAGGAATACGTTCCGCGAAGTGGAAATTCAAAACACTTTCTTTCTATCTTGCGCCGTCGCCCATTCCGGGCGAGAGCATCGTGCGCATTCTGCACCCTAAAGCGCAAAAACTTTCCGAAAAGAAGCGGGATCAGCTCATCGGCGCGTTGGACGACTATCTTTCCGCCGAACTCGGCGAGAATGTCGTCGGCTCGGTCGTTGCGGCTTATGAAATCGTCTGGGACGATGAAAAGCCTCTGTCCATGTCCGAATTGAAGATCAAATTGCGCGAAATGTATGACGAGGTCTATAACGGCGGCTTCATGGAGGACGGCGTACCCGTGCCCTATCCCGTATTCTGTCCGTATGCCCGCAATGAAGAGAGCGATCAGACCGATTGGTGGCTGCCCTATAAAAACCTCGCGCGCGAGGGCATGACCAGCGTGCCCGAGCTCTCCTTCCTCGAACGAGCGGATGCGGAGAAACGGGAGGAATGGTGGACGGCATTGTTTGACTACATATACCTGTATATTCCCCGTCCCATCGATTCCCCCGAAAATGTTTACGCCACGTTGCAGTGGTATATGCAGAATATGAAACAGGTCCCCGAACCTCTCCGCAATCCCAAGGACAGACGGTTGAGCGCCATGTATATCGGCACGGCCGAATGCGCCGAACACGGTTTCCTCGTGGAGAGCCTTGTGGCGGACGAGAAAAAGTTTTTCCGCACGTTGCGCATTCTTGCGCCCGTTCTGCGCGCATATGACGCAAAAGCCGTCGTTGTCAGCCGCGACGGTGTGCAGGTCTATGCCTGCGGCTATACTTTCTCGCCCGTGGAAAACTGGAAGGCGGGGATTGAGGAGTAAGAAAAAAGACGGTACCTTTTTGCATGGTTGACAAGAAAGGGCCCGCCCGATAAAGGAGCAAGGAATGTTTACGAGCAAACAAAGAAGTCATCTGAAATCAATTGCGGCGAACTTACAGCCCGTCATGCAGGTGGGGAAAGAGGGAATCGGGGAGAATCTTCTCAAATCCCTGTCCGACGCGCTCGACGCGCGCGAACTCATCAAAATCACCGTTTTGGAAAGCGCGCTCGGCGCCCCTCGTCCCGTGGCGGAAGAACTTGCCGCGGCGCTCAAAGCCGAAGTGGTCATCGTCATGGGCAGAAAGGCAGTCCTGTACCGCCGCTCTTCCCGCGATGGCATCAAACATATTGAATACTGATTGTCTTTTCCTGCACGGGATTGCAAAGGGAGAAGCTCCCTTTGCCGAGGGGACGCGGGAACGGCGTTCCCGCGATAAGAGTACTTGTATCCAAGGGGCACCGCCCCTTGATAACCCCGTTCAAGGGACAATGTCCCTTGGAAATCCCGCGTCGGGATTAACATGGGATTGCAAAGGGACTGTGTCCCTTTGCCA
>CALWCO010000053.1 GCA_944376455.1 uncultured Clostridia bacterium | reverse complement strand
TCCCTTTGCCATAGGGGCGGGAACGGCGTTCCCGTGTAAAGGTACTTAAAGTCAAGGGGCACCGCCCCTTGATGACCCCGTTCAAGGGACAATGTCCCTTGAAAATTCCGCGTCGGGGCGAGTTATCGGTAAATTGAAACAAAAAGAAAAAACGGCATTCGCAAGAAATGCCGTTTTTTTCTTGCAAAAAGTTATTTCACTTTCACGTTGACGCCGCGGGAGCGAAGAAAATTGAGAAAATCGATTTCCGTACCCTGTATGAACGCATGGCGGTTAATGATCCATGCCGTCGGACCGAAACGGATCAAAAGAAAGTTCTTTCTCGCCGTCACTTTGGTGATTTGTTCATAGCCGATGAACTGCTCGCCCGTCTTTTGGTCTTTGTCATACATATATTGTATTAGGCCTTTCTCGTTGCAGACATAGAGCGCGTGCGCGGTCTCCGTAAAAAGTTTGTTTTTGATAAGACTGCCGTAATATAGCCCGATATACAGCCCGCCGCAGGCAAGAATGATGATGCCGCAGTAGAGGAGTATGATGTCGGAAGCTTCCGTTTCAAAGGTCATCAAAAGGACTTCAAGCAGGACGAGGAGCGCGCCGCAGACGAGCATAATAAACCCTCCGATGCGGATGGGCGCATAGAGTTCCTTCAAAGTTGCGGGTGTCATGGGCGAGTCGTTCTGTATGACGGGGACGGAAAAATCGGTCTGCATATTTTCCTTGTCATATGCGGGCATGGGCATTGCCTCTTGCCCGTATTTCGTTTGTTCGGAGGAAGGATTTTCCGCGGCGGGAGAAGCGTTGCGGGCGTCTTCGGACGGGGCGAATTTCACGCCGCATACGGCGCAGAAATTTGCCTCGTCGTGGTTAAAGGCATGGCAGGCGGGACATTCTTTCATTTTTGTTCTCCCTTGTGGTAATGCGTTGAATATACGAATTGTTTAGGTTTTCTGATTATCATTATTATAATATATATACATTATAATATATAGACGCTCTTTTGTCAATGCTTGCGGAAAATTTTCTGTCCGCGGCAGTTGTCTCGGTTGAAAATAAAGCGGGGCGGCGGCGTTCTTTGGAACGCCGCCGCCCCGCTTTTGCGCCTTGCTCCGCTGTCTGTCGATTCGCGTTCGGCGGCAGGGAGCGGAAATCAAACGTCGTCGGGGGATTCTTTCATTCCGATGAGGTGGGAATATCGTTTGCGCAGGATAAAAAAGAGAATATACCAGCCGATCAGACATACTAACATGCACAGGGGTAGTAGCATGAACGTATATCCCCCCAGGGAAATTATAGCTGCCGTGTAACAAATCAACACGCCGGCAAGCGCGAGAACTGCAAGCGTGAGAAGTAAGAACAGGACGGAGGAAACTGTCCTTGCGTTTTTCACGGTCAGCCGCCAGGCGACCGTGAGCGCCGCTATGCCGGTCGGAAGCAGAGAGAACAGGAACTTATATATTCCCCCGACAAGGACGAGAATGGGAATGAGGTGCATAAAAAAGGCGACAATTCCCGCAACGAGCCATGCAACCGAAAGGCGTTTCATTCTGTAAAAATCATTTTTCATTGCAAAAACCTCCTTTTTTACGATTTCAATGACGTTTAACACTACTTTTGACAAAGCCGAAGCGGTGCATTACAGTCGGATGACCGTTTCGGGAAATAATATTGGTTGTTTTTTGAAAGAGCGGAAAAGAATCGTTCTCAAAGCGTGCCTTTCCGGCGGCGGTGACAAACATCCTTCCCTTGCGTCAAAATCATTTTACTTTATTTTTTCTTTGTTTGCAAGGTACGTCGGGGGAAAATATCGTTCCACCCGAACGGTACGGGCGGAAAATATCGTTCCTGTTTCTTTGCAACGGCGGTGATGCGGCGCAAAAGCGGCTTGTTCGGAATAAAATTTATTTTTGAACGAAACGCCGTTTGCGGGCGGCGTCAAGGTGATGAAACCAGTGTGGAAAGGAACAGGGCGTAAAATTCCGCGCTGAAATCGTTCATAAATTTCCGCCGCGGGCGTTTAGAAAGGGCGCGCGCGGTTTACATTAAATAAGTAAATAAAAAACGGGAGAGAGAATGGTATGGAACCCAACGAAAAAGAAGAACTCGAAACCGCGGCGGCGGAAGAAACGCAGGCGACGGATTCCGCCGCAGAAAACGAGATGAAAGGGGAGGCGCAGGCCGAAGGGGGCGAAGAGACCAAGGAAGCCAAAGAGCCTTCCGAGCTGGAAAAGGCGACCGCGCTTGCAGAGGATTACAAGCGCAAATGGTACGCCGTCACCGCCGAATACGACAATTACCGCAAGCGCACCGCGGCGACCGCGTCGCAAAAGTACGCCGAGGGGAGGTCGGATATCATGGTCAAGCTCTTCCCCGTCGGGGACAACATCGACCGCGCGCTTGCCGTCTGCAACGACGAGAACATGAAAAAAGGTCTGGAGATGGTCAAGACCAGCTTTGACAAGCTCCTTGCCGACGAGGGCATCGAGGGGTTCGACCCTACGGGCGAGGAATTCGATTCCACGACTTCCGCGGCGATCGCGGCGCTCCCCGCCGAGGAGGGCGAGGCAGAAGGCACCGTCAAACAGACATTCCTGAAGGGATATAGAAAGAACGGAAAGATTCTCCGCTTTGCGCAGGTCATCGTCGCCAAATAAAGTGCATGCCGTGCAGGCAAGACCGCGTGCAATTCCTTACCGTCTTCCGCCGCCGATAAAAATTATTCAGAAAATTTGCAAAAATCTGTTTAGAGCGCGGGGAATGCGTGTAAATTATAAAATGTAAAAACCAATCCAAGAACAAGGAGATCAGATATTATGGCAAAAGTCATCGGTATAGATTTGGGTACGACCAATTCCTGTGTGGCAGTCATGGAGGGAGGCGAACCCGTCGTCATCGCCAACGCAGAGGGGGACAGAACCACGCCTTCCGTCGTTTCTTTCCAGAAGGACGGCAGTCGTATCGTCGGTAAAATCGCAAAGAACCAGATCGTCGCCAATCCCGAGCGCACGGTCTATTCCATCAAACGCCACATGGGCGAAAACTATCATGTGGATATAGACGGCAAACAGTATTCGCCGCAGGAAATCTCCGCAATGATCCTTTCCAAGCTCAAAGCGGACGCGGAGGCATACATCGGCTCGCCCGTCAAGGACGCCGTCATCACCTGCCCCGCTTACTTCAACGACTCCCAGCGTCAGGCGACGAAGGACGCCGGCAGGATCGCGGGACTCAACGTTCTGCGCGTCATCAACGAGCCGACGGCGGCGGCGCTCGCTTACGGGCTGGATAAGGAGAAAGAGAACGCCAAAGTCATGATCTATGACCTCGGCGGCGGTACGTTCGATGTATCCATTCTGGAAATTTCGGACGGCGTATTCGAAGTCAAATCGACCAACGGCGACACCCGTCTGGGCGGCGACGATTGGGATAACAAGATCATTCAGTATCTCGTGGATCAGTTCAAGGCCAAAGAGGGTATCGACCTCTCCAAGGATAAGATGGCCATGCAGCGTCTGAAAGAGGCCGCCGAGAAGGCCAAGATCGAGCTGTCCGGCATGACCTCCACGAACATCAACCTGCCTTACATCAGCGTCGGCGCCGACGGTCCCAAGCACCTCGACGAAACGCTGACTCGTCAGAAGTTCGAAACCATGACGGCCGATCTTTTGGATCGCACCGTCATCCCGATGCGCAAGGCTTTGCAGGATGCGGGATTGAAATATTCCGATCTTTCCAAAGTTATTTTGGTCGGCGGTTCCACCCGTATGCCCGCAGTCGTCGCCAAAGTGCAACAGGAAACGGGCAAAAAGCCCTTCCAGGGCATCAACCCCGACGAATGCGTCGCCATCGGCGCGGCCGTGCAGGGCGGTGTTTTGACGGGCGAAGTCAAGGACGTCCTTCTGCTCGACGTCACGCCGTTGTCCCTGGGCATCGAAACGCTCGGCGGCGTGTTCACGAGGATCATCGACAGAAATACCACCATCCCCGTCAAGAAGAGCCAGGTGTTCTCCACGGCGGCGGACAATCAGACCAGCGTGGACATTCACGTGTTGCAGGGCGAACGCGAGTTCTGCCGCGACAACAAGACGCTCGGCAACTTCATGCTCAGCGGCATTGCGCCCGCGCCGAGAGGCATCCCGCAGATCGAAGTCACCTTCGACATCGATGCCAACGGCATCGTGCACGTAACCGCCATGGATAAGGGCACGGGCAAGTCCACCGACATCACCATTCAGAACTCCACCAACCTCTCCGAGGAAGAGATCGACAAGGCCGTCAAGGACGCCGAACGCTTCGCGGAAGAGGATAAGAAGAGAAAACAGCAGGTCGACAACAAGAACAAGCTCGACGGCGCGATCTTCTCTGTCGAACAGACGCTGAAGACTGCGGGCGACAAACTGACCGAGGACGACAAGTCCGCCGTACAGTCCGCCGTGGACGCGGCGAAAGCCGACCTCGACAGCGGCGACGACGCCAAGATCACCGCGGCCTATGACACGCTCATGAACGCCGTGCAACCCGTATTCGCCAAGCTCTATCAGCAGGCGGGCGGCGCAGGTCCCGATGCGGGTGCCGGTCCCGATGCGGGCGCGGGCGACGAGGAGTTCCATCAGTAAGCAAATCCGCCGCAGGGCGGTAAATGAACAAGTTTTGCAGAATTACCCGAATGAATGTTTGGGTAATTTTGCAAGTTAAGGGATCTTATAAGGACAGACCTCTTTGACAAACCCTTTTGGCGCGGGCATGCCCCGTTCAAAAGCCCGAAAGGCCGTTTGTAGGAGACGTAAAAAAAGAATAAAGAGAATGAAGCGCGAAAAGACCGTTTCAGACGGGCATGCCCCAAAGGAACGTCCGATTCGGAGCCCTTACGGGCCCCTGACGTGTAAGGACGGCGTTTGCGCTGACAGAGCAGGTGTATTATGGCTGACAAGAAGAATTATTATGAAATTCTGGGCGTGTCCAAGACGGCGACGGAAGAGGAGATCAAGTCCGCTTACCGTAAAAAGGTCAAGGAATATCATCCCGATCTGCATCCGGGAGATAAAGATGCCGCGGAAAAGTTCAAAGAAATCAACGAAGCGAACGAAACGCTCTCCGACAAGCAGAAGCGCGCGGCCTATGACTATGAGCTCGAACATCCGGGCATGGGTGGCATGGGCGGCGGGTTCTCCGGCGGCGGATTCAGCGGATTCGGCGGCTTTGAGGACATCTTTTCCTCCTTTTTCGGCGGCGGCATGGGCGGCGGCGCGCGTCCCGAGGACAATGTGGGCGAGGACATCAAATTGCAGATGTCCATCAGTTTCATGGATGCCGCCAAGGGCTGTTCCAGAGAAGTCAGCTATTACCGCAACAAACCCTGTGCGGCGTGTAAGGGTACGGGGGCCAAGAACGGCACGGCATATACCACCTGTTCCAGGTGCGGCGGACAAGGGCGCGTGCGGGTGACGCAAAACACCATGTTCGGCAGGACGGTGCGCGTGACTGTCTGCCCCGACTGCAACGGCACGGGCAAAAAGATCACCGAAAAATGCTCGGTCTGCAAGGGGAAGGGTTATAACCGCGAGGCGGAAAAATTCTCCGTCAATATTCCGGCGGGTGCCGACAACGACAGTTATATTTTGAAACGCGGCATGGGGCATGCTTCCATGTCGGGCGGACCTGCTGGAGATCTGTACATCGTCTTCCGCGTCGAACCGCATAAACTTTTCCAGCGCAAGGGCATGGATCTCTATGTGGACGTACCCGTTCCGTATACCACCGCCGCGCTCGGCGGCACGGTGCGCATTCCCGATTTGAACGACTCCTTTGCCTATCAGATCCCCGAAGGCACGCAGAGCGGCACGGTCTTCACCGTACGCGGCAAGGGCATCGCGGGGCGGCAGGGTACGGGGAATTTATACGCGCGTATCATTGTCGAAGTGCCGACCAAACTGACCAAGGAGCAGCGCAAAGCACTCGAGGACGCGCGCGCCGCCGACGACGTGCGGCAATACGCCAAGGCAAAACGCTATCAGGATGATATGCAGTCCCTGTATGGCAAAAATCCCTATTAAAAACAAAAAAAAGAGAGGGCAAAGCCAAAAAAATTCTGCTTTGCGCCTCTTTTTTTATTGACGCAAAGAGAGAAATATAGTAAAATAAAAGGACGATATGCGGGAAACGGACTTTCCGCATATGCAACAAACCTTGCATGCCTTGGGTGGTATGCCGAATAAGACCGGGAGGTAAAAAAGAGTATGGCTAAATACGAAATGCTCGTCATGCTGAACAACGAGTCCGAAGATTCCGTCAAGGAAGCGACCCTTGCAAAACTGGAAGGCGTCGTGACCGCGCGGGGCGGCTCTGTTGTTTCCACGGACAAGTGGGGCGCCAAAAAGCTCGCGTATCCCATCAACTTCAAGAAAGAAGCGTATTATGCGCTGATGACCTTTGAAGGCGAAGGCGATATCTGTGCGGAGCTCGTGCGCGTCAGCGGCATCGATGCGGAAGTTATCAGACAGAACATCGTAAAGATCGCGTAACAGTAAAGAAAGTTGAAAGGTAGAAAAGAATGAACAAGGTTTTTTTGATCGGTAATTTAACGAGAGATCCCGAACTGACGACCACGGCGTCGGGCGTCAGCGTGTGCCGTTTTGCCATTGCGGTGAACCGCAGCTACACGTCTTCCGACGGCGAACGTCAGACCGACTTTTTCAATGTCACCGCATGGAGAGATCTGGGCGAGCGCGTCGCGCAGTACCAGCACAAAGGCTCCAAAGTGGCGGTTTCGGGTTCCATTCAGATGAGAAATTACGAGGATAACCAGGGCGTTCGGCGCACCGCTGTCGACATCATCGCGCAGGACGTTGAATTTTTGTCGCCGAAAGGCACCGCCGAGGACGGATCTTCCGATCCCGTTCCTTCGCATGCCCCCGCGGCAAAGAAGAAACCTGTTCTGCAAGCATTCGAGGACGACAGCGACATCCCGTTCTGACGCGGGAAGAGAAAATTATATTAAGGAGTAAACGGTTATGGAAGAAAAGGCACCCGTTAAAAAGAGTTTCAAAAAGGGTCCCCGCAGAAAAGTCTGCGCCTTCTGCCAGGAAAAAGTGGAGACCATCGACTATAAAGATGTTGCGCGTTTGAAGAAGTACATTGCCGAGGGCGGCAAGATCCTGCCCCGCAGAATGACCGGCACGTGCGCCAAACATCAGAGAGCTCTCGCCTATGCCATCAAGCGCGCGAGAGTCGTCGCTTTGCTTCCCTTCAAGGAAGAGTAATTTTTTTGGATTTTAAAAAACGCTCCGTTTTTCGCGGAGCGTTTTTTCTTTACTTTTATGTGTGTCCGATTGTATGCATCGGGATTTATATGCGTTCAACGTCATATCGGCCGCAGGAAACTGATTTTCTGTAGGTTTGTCAAACATATGAGACAGTTATAAAAAAGAATTAAAGTAAAAGTCCATCTTTAATGAAATCTGAGAT
>CALWCO010000052.1 GCA_944376455.1 uncultured Clostridia bacterium | reverse complement strand
TATCTCAGATTTCATTAAAGATGGACTTTTACATTAATTCTTTTTTATAACTGTCTCATATGTTTGACAAACCTACACTTTTACAAACGACGAAATATCGATACAAACGACAAAGAAGCGGCTGTCCGAAAACGGACAGCCGCTTCTTTGTTCGCAAGGCGAAGGATGTCACTCAACGCAACGGATTTTCTCCGCCGCGGGAAGAGTGCGCAAAAGCCTTATCAATATTCGTCGTCGGAACGCTTGACCTTGGTCTTCTCCTTCAGCCGAATGATGTCTTTGGCCACCAGCACGTCGAGCACGACGGCCACGACGACATATACGCTCACGACGACCCAACCCGCAACGAGGCCGATCTGCCAAGGCGAAGTCAGATAGTAGAAGGTATCGCCGGGCGCCACGCCTTGCAGCGCGTTGCTGTTGGCAATGTTGAAGAGGAGGTACTTCGTGGAATTTTTCAGCCAATAGACGGCCGTTGCGCTCTCGGTGTCATACAGGGAATCGTTGGGATTGTTGCCGTTGTCGGTCAGGCAGAGGTTCTGCCCGCGGCGCAGGGCGAGGTCGGTGGTCATGTACGTCGTCTTCTGTCCGCCGGCATCGGTGAGGACGGTTCCGGTGAAGCCGAATTCCTTTCTCAAAATGCCGTTGATGGAAACGGATGCGCCGCCGAACGTGGTGCCGATGCGGTTATAGCAGGTCATGATGGCCGTCGCCGCGGAGATCTCTTTTTCCGCCATCACATAGGAATCGGTCTCCGTATCCACGGTGTAGTATTTGATCGTGGTGGTGGCTTCCTTCATGTAGAGCTCCCAGGCGCGCAGGTATACTTCACGGAAGGCCTGTTCGTTGACCCAGGCGCAATAGCCGTTGGCCTGTCTGTAAGACTCCTGATCGTTCAGGACATAGTGCTTCATATAGGTGATCAGCCCCTTCTCGTTGGCGCCGCTGGCTTCCGCCACACCCATCTTGCCGCACAGGATCGGATCTTCGGAATAGTATTCATAGTTACGGCCGCCGAACGCGCTGCGGTGCTGGTTCATGCCAAAACCGTAAACGCCGTTGACGCCGAGTTGCTGTGCCTCTTCGCCGAAAGCACGGCCGACTTCTTTGGCCAGTTCGACGTTGAAGGTCGCCGCCAGCATGGGTGCGGAGCAATACCAGGTGTTCTGTCCGCTGCCGCTCGCGATGCCGGCCTGCATTGCGTAATAGCCGTAAGGCGAGTCGGCGTCGAGCGTCGCGGGGACGCCGTTCTCTTCATCACCCGGCTGGCCCCAGCCGCCGTTGCCGAACATGTTTTCCATGGAATCGACGGTGAACTGGTTGATGTAATCGTCCCACTTCTCGTCGTCGAAGTCCACGCCGCGCATGTCTGCGAGGGTATAGCTGGTCTCATCGGTGTTCGTTTCGGGCACCTGGCTTTGGTCGATGGGATTGCCGTCCTCGTCCAAATTGTTGTCCTCATCCGTCCACACATTATATTTGGCAACATATTTCAGATTGTATTCGCCCGTCAGAACGAAATCCTGACCGGTGGGCGCGGTGGGATAGGACGCCTTGAAATCTTCACGGCTGAAATCGTGAATGTAACCGTCCCCCGTCGAGCCTTCCTTGTAGGACTTGAACTTGCTGTTGAGCTCATCGTCCATGACGTTGGTGGCAACGATCTCATCGGTCACGCGCTTGCCGTGCTCTTCATTGTAGACGACTTTGTTGGCCTCGTCATACGTCTGCAGAACTTTGGCCTGTTCGGTCGCGTTGCTCATCGCGTCGATCTGCGCCCAGCTGTGGCTGCCGTATTCGTCGGAGGCGAGATAGAACTTATATTCGCCGGCATCCAACAGGTAAGCCTTTTCGGTTATGTAATCGTAAGAGCTGAAATAATCCTTCTTGATCTCGATGGTGACCGTCTGGGGTTCATTCGGCTCCAGAACATCGGTCTTGGCGAACCCGCCGAGAACGACGTGCGCCTTTTCGACCTGTCCTTTTTGCCAAGGCACGTTGACATAGATCTGCGCAACGCCCTTGCCGGGCACGTCGCCCGTGTTGGTGACCGTCACTTTGAACGTGAACGTTTCCGTTTCGTCGTCATAGGTGTACTGCTCCGCATATTCATAGCTGAACGTGGTATAGCTCAGGCCGTAACCGAAGGGATAGACGACGGCTTCGTCATAGTCATACCCGTCATAATTGCCCTTCGCCGCTTCGGCGGCGGCCGTTTCGTGATAGCGGTAGCCGATGTAGATGCCCTCTTCATATTCGGAGAAGAAGGTCGCGGCGGCATAAGAGTTCAGCGCGGCGCTGTTGGAATATTTATGCACAACCGCATCGTTGCCGGTGCCGTTCTCCGAGGACATATTGTTGAAGGTGGGATCGGCCGTCAGATCGCGCGCATAGAGGTCGGAGAGATGTCCGGAAGGGTTAACGTCGCCCGTGAGGATGTTGGCGATCGCATACCCCGCCTGCGAGCCGCAACCGCCGACCCAGACGGCCGCAACGATCTTGCTGCAATCCATCGTGACGCCCGTGCCCCAAGGGTCGGTGTAGACTTCGTTCTCGTCCATGTTGGGGTCATTCTCGTCGAGGAACCCGAGCTCCATGGTGTTGACGGAGTTGACGAGGATGATGACCTGGTCGAAATTCTTGTTCGCATAGTCGATCAGCTCCATTTCGGCTCTGGTCAACGTCAGACCGGTGCGGTAATTTTCGCCTTCGGTGGTGATGTACTTCTTCTGGTCGCTTCCCTCGCCCGAGTTTCTCTTGATGGTGACGATGGCGGTGTTGTAAGTGTCCTTACTGGAGGAAAGCGCGGCGTCCAGAGAGCTTGCCACCTCACCGTATGTAATGGTGTTGCCGAGGACGTTGCTGTCCTTGGTCGCAACCGCGCTGCCGTCCAGAGCCTTGGCTTGGGCGTCTTTGAGGTTGGCGGTATTCACATCCAGGTCTTCATCCTCCCAGATGCCGCGATAGAGGGAAACCGCGCCGCGGGTGGTGGCGGGGTCTTCACCGCCGGCCATGTTGTTGTGCCAGCCCCAATAGTCCAGCAGGGTTACCTTGGTTTTTTTGGCCAGAGGCAGGGCGTCGTTCTCGTTTTTCAGGAGGACCATGCCCTCTTCGGCGACCTGTTGGGTCGCTTCCTGCGCAGAGGTCGCCGCCCCCGTCAGGTCGCTGTACTTAAAGTCGATATACTCGCCCGTCAGGCTGTCGTCCGCTTTGATGACCACTTGATCACCGCGGCCGAGATACTGGTCCATCAAGCTCTTGTTCTGATACATAACGACCTGAAGGATGATCATTATGGCCAGCAGAACGACGGCAACGGACGAAACCACCGCAATAAATTTTCTTTTTGCTTTGTTCATTGAGTGTATTTTCTCCTTTCTTTTAATTTTTTCTTTTCAGAATTTTTTTGCCGACTTTTTTCATTTTCCTGCCGCTTTTCTGGCGTATGCTCTCTGATAGAGCAGGAACACGCCGCGCATCGCCTTGAAGACGGAGATGCAGAGAAGGCATATGAACAGGATCACGGGATATGCCAGCGTCCTGTACGTTCCCGCCTCGATCGCGGGATCGAGAATGCTGCTCTTGAAGAGCGTGGTGCCCGAATCGGTGGCGGTGAGGACGGAGAGCGCGGCACAGTTCAAAAGCAGAAGCGCGCCCACGAGCAGGCACGCCGCCGCCACGAATTCGCAGACGGCCTTGCCTCTGTTTTTGACCCGCTTGGAGACGATCCCCCCGACGATGAACGCAAGGATGGGCAGTACGATCCCCAAAATCAGCAATATATTGGTATCGAAATCGTGCGTCGTCGGAACATAGTCCCCCGCCAGGGAACCGGCATCCTCAAACATCGCCAGGATGGGAACGGGCGGATAGCCGCAACCGAATATGGCGAGTTGCCAACCGTAGTAGTTATATCCTTCTATGTATTTTCCCGCACCGCCGAGTTGCAGGTTGGTGACGGGCATCAACAGAAAGAGTATCAGAAGCAGGGACGCGACGATCGAAGTGATCAGCGTGACGATCCGAAGGATCTTCCCGGTCTTCTTCATCGAGTCCAATTTGTTTTGTGCTGTCATGGTGCTCATACGCTGTCCGCTCCCTTATGCGGCAAAATCTGCCGAAGTATAGAACGTGCCGTCCGCCTTTTCGGAATAGACGAAATAAGAGGACGATCCGCCGAAGGGGCCGCCGGAGGACCCGCCGCTGTACTCAAAGCGGTAACCGTTGCCGTCCGTCGAAGTTTCGCTCGTCAGCACCGTTGTGTCGAACGTCACCGTGAACACGCCGCCCGCTTCTTCCCAGGTGCCCGTCTTATAGGTAATCGAGTCGCGGCCCGTCATGTCGACGGCCGAACCGTCGGGCATGAGATATATATCCGTAACGTTCAGGTTTCCGCCAAAGCTCTCCGCGCCGCCATAGAAATGATATTCGCACGTCCGCGCCTCGTAGATCTCATAATCCGAAGCCAGTTTCTTCTGGTAGGACGTGTCCATATCCGACTGCATCTTCACCGCCGAAGAGGCCGTCGCTTCCGTGCCGTCGATGGTCGTCGAAGGCGCATAATAGAAGTAATGGACGGATGCATATACGTCATAATTGACGTGGATCGTCTCCCCGTTCAGCACGAACGTATAACCGTACCCCGTCTCCTCGCTCCAGGTCCCGCTCTGCGTGAAATTATACTGCGAATAGTCGGTTTCTTCTTCCGAAGAATCTGTGCCGTCCGCCGCGGCGCCCGCGAAGGGAGTCGCCGGGACCGCCGCCGTCCCCGTCATTTCCGTCGCGGAAAACGGGAAATCGCCGCCAGGGAACCCGCCGCCGGGAAAACCGCCGCCACCTCCGCTGCTCGCTTCGCCCGTACATTCGGCCGTCAACGTGAGCGTCTTGTCCGCCTTCATATCCAAAGAAAGCGTGAACGACTTTTCATCGATGGACGCCGACGAACTCGACGTGAACGTCAGTCCCGTGAATTCTCCCCCCGTTCCGCCGCCGTTGCCGGAGCCGGAATCGGAACCGGACCCTTCGGTGGGATTGCATGACGCCAGGAACCCGACGGACAACGCCAGGCACAGGCTCATCAGGAACGCCGAAAGAATTTTGCCTTTTTTCATAATTTATCCTCCTTAAAAATTTTTTTTCTGACGGAAAATATACCTTTTGTTCCGCCTTGCGCATTTATCTTAACAAAAAAGGCCGCGACTTTCAATAAACACGGGATAACCCGAATTTTCCCGCACACAAAACATCCCCCGCCTTTTTCATACGGCATTTTTTTTGCACGATCCGCCCCGAACATGTACATTCGTGTCATTTTTTTGACCGTTTGTATATTATCCCGATTTTTTCCCGCCGGATGGGAACAATAAAAAATTCCCCGAACGCATCATTTTGAAGCCGCCCCGAAATCCCCCCGCCCCCGCGGAAAGCGCAATGTTTGAAAACGAACGGCCGGGACAAATGATGTGTGGCTCAAAATGCAATGCCCGAAAAAATCAAACGAGCCGAAATATTCTTCTCCGGAAGGGAACCGCACCCGCCCGTTTGCGAAACGAAAAAAGCCCCCGTTTGACGGGAGCATTGTTTTCTCGTGTGAAGTCACATATACGAAGGCAGGTATATGTTGTTTTCAGGCAAAACAGGCGCCTGGTCTATTGCCATTTTCACTCAAGCCTCCCCCTTTTTCCCATCGGCACCATTTCCGAAGCGTTGACCCGATCTCCGGCCGTTTCTCTTCATAGAATACTTTTCGCCTGTATTTTGACACAAATACTATATGATACTTACAATTTTATTTTGTATCTGTTGAACTTCTTATGTCATCCCTTTGGATTTCCTCCTTTCGATTTTCGGTTTGCAACTGCCGGATCGCATCACCATTATATCAACAGGAATTTATTTCAATACTTATCGCTGAAGTTTCACGTTGCCCGCGGACCGTCCGCGGGAGGGGCTATACAAAAGAGGGGCGGCGTCTGACGACGCCGCCCCTCTTTTTTACCTTACCCATGCCCGAGAAAAGCGACAGATTCCTGTCGGCGTTCAGGCAGATTTTTCATAGACGAGAACGGGCTGTTCGCCGCGCTCCACGCACGCTTTTGTGATGATGACTTCCTTGACGCCCTTTTCGGACGGAATCTTATACATGACGTCAGTCATCAATCCTTCAATGATGGTGCGAAGGCCCCTTGCGCCCGTTTTCAGGCGGATGGCCGTCCCCGCGATCTCGCGCACGGCGTCCATTTCCACCGTCAGTTTGACGCCGTCCATGCCCACCAATTTCTGGTACTGCTTGATGATGGCGTTCTTCGGCTCGGTCAGAATCTTGAAAAGAGCATTCTCGTCGAGCGGATTGAGGCTCACCACAATGGGCAGACGCCCCACAAATTCGGGAATGAGTCCGAATTTGGTCAGATCCTGCGGTTTAACTTCCTGCAAAAGGGAATAGTCGACCTCGTTGCTGCCCAGCCGCAAATTGCCGCCGAAGCCCATGGTCGTGTCGTCCTTACGGGAAGAAACGATCTTATCCAATCCCACGAATGCACCGCCGCAGATGAAGAGAATGTTCGACGTGTCGATTTTCAGGCACTCCTGCTGGGGGTGCTTTCTGCCGCCCTGCGGCGGGACGGAAGCGACCGTGCTCTCGATGATTTTCAAAAGCGCCTGTTGCACGCCCTCGCCCGAAACGTCCCGCGTGATGGACACGTTCTCGCCCTTGCGCGCAATTTTATCGATCTCGTCGATGTACACGATGCCGCGCTCTGCCTTTTCGATGTCGTAATCGGCGTTCTGAATGAGTTTTAAGAGAATATTCTCCACGTCCTCGCCGACATACCCCGCCTCGGTGAGCGTCGTGGCGTCCGCCGTCGCAAAGGGAACGTTGAGAATTTTCGCCAGCGTGCGGGCGAGCAGGGTCTTGCCGCTACCCGTCGGGCCGAGCAAAAGAATGTTGCTCTTTTCGATTTCGATGTCGTCCAACTCGTCATTTGCCTGCACGTTTTCCGTTTCCGCATCCGGTTCGGCCGACGGATCGACGTCCTCAGTGAAGGAGAGCTTTTTCCTCTTCTTTTTGGCAGGATGCAAAAGATTGTTGATGCGCTTATAATGATTGTACACCGCCACGGAAAGCACGCGTTTGGCGTTATCCTGTCCGACAATGTATTTATCGAGCTCGGCTTTGAGTTCGGCGGGCTTTTTGAGCGCGACGGGTGCGGATACCGTGTCTCCGCGGTTCTCGTCGAGCATATCCTTGCAAAGTTCGATGCACTCGTCGCAGATGAAGATATTGTTCGGCCCCGCGATGAGCTGTTTGGTGAATTCCTTCCCTTTGCCGCAGAAGGAACAGTACTGTTCGTATTTATCCATAATCACGCCTCCTTTCCCCGTTCTTCTCTTGCGCGCCGAGCGCAAAAAACAGGGGTACCATGTCCGAAAATAATCGGGGATTGCCCGAAAAAATCTTCGGGGAAAACAAACGGGTGGAAGGAGTATCCTTTCGCCCGCTCGCAAGTTTTTATCTCTTATAGTACACTTTATCGATCAGCCCGTATTTCTGT
>CALWCO010000051.1 GCA_944376455.1 uncultured Clostridia bacterium | reverse complement strand
ATTTCCCACGATGGGCCGATCGTCCTCGGTCAGACCGAGGACGGCGATGATGCCGCCCGCCTGGTACTCGCCGAGAAAACTCCCGCATTTGCCGCCGATGACGACCACGGGTTTATTTTCTTTATATGCCTTCATGTGTATGCCCACGCGGTAACCCGCGTTGCCGCGGATGAAAATTTTCCCGCCGCGCATGGCATATCCGACGGCGTCGCCGCCGTTGCCGTATACGACGATCGACCCCGCGTTCATGGTGTCGCCGACCGCGTCCTGCGCGTTGCCGCGCACATATATTTCCGCCCCGTCGAGATAGGCGCCGAGCGCGTTGCCGGGCGTGCCCTCGATCGTCACCGTCTTATCGCTCAGTCCCGCGCCGATATAGCGCTGTCCGAGGCAGTTTTGCACGGTGATCTCCCGATCGCGGCTCTCGCGGATGGCGTCGTTCAGTTTCTGAAAATGGAGCTCTGCTCCCGCCGTTATGGTCATGATTTTCTCTCCTCTCTACTCTGCTTTTCTTACACTCTCTGCGTCAGTTTCTCCTTTCTGTAATCGGCCGAGAACGCCGCGAGCGCGGGAGCTTTTTCGAGCATTTCAAAATCCACCGAGCTCAACGGCGTCGCGTTGCGCAAAAGAGAAGTATATATCCCCGCCCGCGCGACATCGCCGATCAGGATAAAACCCTTCAGCCGATCGTCTTGATAGAAAAGTTTCTTGTACTTGCCGTCGGCCTTTTCCTCGTAACATTCGCCTTCATACACACCCGCGGTGATCATGTGCAGATCGAACAGTCCCATGGCGTTCATGGGCACCGCCTTATCAAAAACGGCCGTACCGCCCGCCATGTTGATACCCGCCGTCCTGCCCTGCAACGCCGCGTTGGGCAGAAGAGCCAGCACGCGATCGACGCCCGCTGCGATGTCGTGCGACAGGGCACAGTCGCCCGCCGCATAGACGTCGGGCAACGAGGTTTTGCCCGTCCCGTCCGTGCAGATACCGCGGTTGCATTCTCCGCCCGCGTCCTGCACCAACTCGACGTTGGGACGCACGCCCACGGCGAGTACGAGCCGATCGAAGGTCAGCTGTTTCCCGCTCTTTAAGGTGACGGCGTTTTTGCCCGTGAATTCCGCCGCGCTGTCGCCGAGCAGGAATTCCACGCCCTGTTTTTCCTCCAGATACTTCTGCACGATCGCCGATCCCTCTTCGTCGAGAATGCTCGGCAGAATGCGGTTGGCCATGTCCACCACGGTGACCTTGCGCACGCGGCCGCGGATGCCTTCCAGACATTTCAGCCCGATGAGACCCGCGCCGATGATGAGCACATTGTCCTCTTTCTGAAAGGTCTTTCCGATTTTCAGCGCGTCGTCCATTGTCATGAAGGAATATTGTTCCTTGACCTGCTCCAATCCGGGCATGGGCGGCACAAACGGTCTTGAACCCGTGGCGACGAGCAGTTTTTCGTAAGGCACTTTTTCGCCCGTGGAAAGTTCGATGTTTTTCTTTTTGGCATCAATTTTCGTGGCTCTGACGCCCGCCTTGAACTGTACCTTGTTGACCTCATACCAATCGTCCGGACGGTACTTCATGCGTTCGGGATCGGTCTTGCCGTACAGAAGGTAAGAGATCAGCGGTCTGCCGTACGTGAAATGCTTTTCATCGGAAACGAGGAGAATGTCCCCTTCCCGATCGATCGAACGGATGCTCTCCACGCAGTTGACGGCCGCCGTGGAATTGCCGATGATGACGTATTTTGCCATAATTTTCACCCCCTGTCCTCATAGACGATCGCCCGATTGGGGCAGTGCGCGACGCAATTGGGCTCGCCGCAAAGATTGCGGGTGCAGAGCTCGCACTTCTGCGCGGCATGGCCGTCGGCGTCGGGCATGATTGCGCCGTAAGGGCAGACCAGCACGCAGGTGAAACAGCCCACGCATTTATTTTTATCGATCTCCACCATGCCGTCCGCGTTGCGGGAAAGCGCGCCCGCAATGCAGCTTCTCACGCATATGGGATCGGAGCAATGGCGGCAGTTCACCGCAAAGTGAATGCCGTCCGCGCCGTCCTCCACGCGGATCTTGGGATGAATTTCCTTGCCTTTGAGAGCCTTGGCCATATCGGTCATACCCGAATTGGCGAACGCGCATTCGTATTCGCAAAGATGACAACCCAGGCACCATTTTTCATTGACGTATATTCTTTTCATCTTTTCTGCCCTCCCTTACAGCGATTCGCCCGCATGGCGGATGCCCAGTATATTGAGCTCCGTTTCGTTGAGCCCCACGCCGCGGAGCATCAGACGGTTGCCGCGCAACGCCTCGACGGAGTTGATGCCCATGCCGCCCATGATCTCCTGTATCTCATGATTCCACGCCGTAACCAGGTTGACGAGCCGTTCGGTGGCGACGTCGGGATTGAGCCGTTTGACCAATTCGGGCACCTGTGTGGCGATTCCCCAATTGCACTTGCCCACGTTGCAGGTGCGGCAGAGGTGGCACCCCATGGCGAGCACCGCCGCGGTGGCGATGTAGCAGGCGTCGGCGCCCAACGCGATCGCCTTGACCACGTCCGCGCTCGAACGGATGGAGCCGCCGACGACGATGGACACGTTGTCGCGGATGCCCTCTTCGCGCAGGCGGGCATCGACACTCGCCAGAGCGAGTTCGATGGGAATGCCCACGTTGTCGCGGATGCGGGTCGGCGCGGCGCCCGTGCCGCCGCGGAACCCGTCGATGGCGATGATGTCCGCGCCGCTTCTGGCAATGCCGCTGGCGATCGCCGCCACGTTATGCACCGCCGCCACTTTGACGATGACGGGCTTTTTATAATTCGTGGATTCTTTGAGCGAATAGATGAGCTGGCGCAAATCTTCGATGGAATAAATGTCGTGGTGCGGGGCGGGCGAAATGGCATCCACGCCCTGCGGGATCATACGGGTCGCCGATACGTCCGCGGAGATCTTCTTCCCGGGGAGGTGCCCGCCGATACCCGGCTTGGCGCCTTGGCCCATCTTGATCTCGATGGCGGCACCCGTGTCGAGATAGTCCTTGAACACGCCGAAACGACCGCTTGCCACCTGTACGATGGTGTTTTTACCGTATTGATAGAAGTCCTTGTGCAGGCCCCCTTCGCCCGTATTGTAGTAGGTGCCCAGCTCCGTCGCCGCCCGCGCCAGTGCTTCGTGCGCATTATAGGAAATGGAGCCGTAGCTCATCGCGGAGAACATAATGGGCATATTGAGTTTGAGTTGCGGAGACAGCGTATTTTTGAGTTTGCCGGACCCGTCCCGCTCGACACTGCATTTCTGTTTGCCGAGGTAAACCGTCGTTTCCATCGGTTCGCGCAAGGGGTCGATGGGCGGGTTGGTCACCTGAGAGGCGTTCAGAAGAATTTTATCCCAATAAATGGGGAAGGGTTTGGGATTGCCCATGGACGAGAGCAGAACGCCCCCGCTGTTCGCCTGACGGTACACTTCGTTGACCGTCTGATTGTCCCAGTTCGCATTGGTGCGATAAGTATCCTGTGATTTGACGATTTTCAGGGCATGGGTGGGACATAAGCACACACAACGGTGGCAATTGACGCATTTGGTGCTGTCCGCCGCCATCTTTTTCAAGTCAAAGTCGTAATGATGCACTTCATTGGCACACTGCCTCTCACACACCCTGCAACCGATGCAGAGGTCGGGGTTCCGCACGACCTCGTATTCGGGATAGATGAACATATCCATAATTACTCTCTCTTGCCTCCGTTCTTCAATGTATAGACGACCGCTTCGCCGCCTGCAGGGGAATAAATCTTATCCAGTTCGGGTTCAATGACGCGGATGGCGCATTCTTCGCTGGCGATATAGGCCTTGTCGCCCTTTTCGCCGCAGACCATGGAGCGGAGTTTGAGGCGATCGTTGAGCGCCATCAGCCCCCCTTCGAAGCCGAGAATGATGGAGAAGGGGCCCGTAATGAGCAGAGACGGAAACATGCGTCGGAGCAATATTTCCTGTTCGCGCTCCGCTTCGCTCTTGGTGTCGATGGTCGCCCAGAAGGACGCCGCCACGACTTTTGCCGCCTCCTGCAAAGTCAGTTTCCGCTTGCGCAGGAGATAATCGAAGATATAGGTGATGACCTCGGTATCCGTCTTCAGGGTGCATTTATAGCCGAACATTTCGATGTAACGGCGGTTGGCATCGTAAGAGGATATTTCCCCGTTGTGCACGACGGAATAATCGAGCAATCCGAAGGGATGCGCGCCGCCCCACCAGCCGGGGGTGTTCGTGGGGTATCTGCCGTGGCAGGTCCAGGCATAGCCCTCATATTCTTCCAGTTTGTAGAACTTGCCGACGTCCTCGGGAAAGCCGACGGCTTTGAATATGCCCATATTTTTCCCGCTCGAAAAGACATAAGCGCCCGCGATCTCGACATTGACACGGAAGACGCAACGCGCGACGTATTCCTCCTCGTCCAGCTGACTGGCTTCCAGTTTGCGGGGCAAGGGAGAAACGAAATAACGGAAGATGATGGGTTCGTCCTTGATGGACGCCACTTTGCGCGTCTGAATGGCGGAACAATAGGCAATTTCAAAGTGCCGTTTCAAAAACTCTTCGGTCTCGCGCTGTGCCGCCGTATTGTCGTAAAACAGATGCAGGGCATAAAAATCCTTGAAGTCGGGATAGATGCCGTATCCCGCGAACCCGCCGCCCAGGCCGTTGGAACGGTCGTGCATGGTGGAAATGGATTCGATCATGCACTCGCCGCTCATGCGGGCGCCGCTGCGGTCGATGACGCCCGATATGGCGCAACCTGCGGGAATTCTGATTTCTCCTTCTTTTTTCAACATAATGTCACTCTCCCATAGGGTGGTTTTACCTCCTGCGAACGGGCCATCGCCCCTTCGCGCGGTACTTCCTTTATTATAAAATTTATACTTTTTCAAGTCAATCGAAAAGGGTCAAAATCGCCCTCTTTGCGCCGTTCGTTTTTTGAATAAAAGGCATAAGCAATGCTTATATTTTTGTTTTTTCGGAAAACAAATACAACCCAAAGAAGGGGGCGAAACCTCTCGGTCTCGTCCCCTTCTTTCCTATGTAGAGAGAGCGTGTGATCTGATTGTCCGTGATTATATAAGCACCCCTTATATAGTCTTGACGGGATCCTCCTCGTCCTGCAGAGCGTCGTACCCGCGCGCACCGGTACGGATCTTGACGACGTCTTCGATGTCGTATACAAAGATTTTTCCGTCGCCGATGTGGCCGGTGTAGAGCGCCTTGCGCGCGGTGTCGATGACCTGTTCGACAGGCACTTTGGAGACAACCACCTCGACTTTTACCTTGGGCAACAAAGACATCTCCATCTTGACGCCGCGGTAATATTCGGGTTTGCCCTTCTGCACGCCGCAACCGAGCACCTGCGTCACCGTCATGCCCGAAATGCCGATGGTTTCAAGCGCCGACTTGAGCGTTTCCAGCTGCGACTGACGGGTGACGATGACGACTTTGGTCATCTTTGCCGTCTTGCTCGCCGTCTTCAAAGGAACAGGAGAAGTCATGTCGATCACCTCCACACCCGTGCCTTCGGGTTCATCTGCCGCCAGAATTTCGTTGTTGACGGATACGGTCAGGAAGTCCGCATAAGCGGGCGGCATGCCGTGCTCGGTCTTGTCAAGGCCTTCGATCTCCTCTTCGCGGCTGCAACGCAGACCGTTGAACTTCTTGATGAGGAAGAACGTGAGGGACATGGTCGCCACCATCCAGGCGAGGATGCAGACGATGCCGAGAAGCTGAATGCCGAGCTGGGTGAAGTTGCCCGTCAGGAACAGACCGCCCGAAGCAAGGCTCTGCCCGGAAATTTCAATCAGTTCGGGATCGGCAAACAACCCGACGGCAATGGTACCCCAAAGACCGTTCGCAAAGTGTACGCCGACGGCACCGACGGGATCGTCGATGTGCAGTTTCTGATCAAGCACTTCCACGACGACGACCACGAGCACGCCGGCAACAAGTCCGATGATGACCGCCGCCCAGGCGGGAACGACGGCACAGCCTGCCGTGACGGCGACAAGCCCCGCCAAAGCACCGTTGAGCGTCATGGAGACGTCTGGCTTACCGTTCTTGATCCATGTATAGAACATGGTCGCGCAAGCCGCCACGGCGGGAGCCACAGTGGTGTTCACAAAGATGGCCGCCAGCGAAGAGGCGTTGGTCGCCGCCGCGCCGTTGAAGCCGTACCAGCCGAACCACAGAATGAATGCACCGAGAGCGGCGAATGCCAGCGAGTGCCCGGGGATGGCGTTGACTTTTACCTTGCCGTCCTTGCCCCTCGTGTACTTGCCGAGACGGGGACCGAGGAAAATAGCGCCGATGAGAGCGGTGACGCCGCCCGCCATATGAATGGCGGCAGAACCCGCAAAGTCTTGGAAGCCCATAGACAACAGCCAGCCGCCTTCGCCCCATACCCAGTGGGCTTCGATGGGATAGACCACCAGACTGATGACGAAACTGTAAATGCAGTATGCGGAAAATTTGGTTCTCTCCGCCACGGCGCCCGAAACGATGGTCGCAGCGGTCGCGCAGAACACGAGATTGAAGAAGAACTTACTGCAAACTTCGGGATCGGTGAAATTAGTGATCCAATCGAAATTGGGAATGCCGATGAGGCCGAAGAGCGTATCCTCGCCGAGCAGCAGTCCCGCGCCGAGCAGAAGGAAACCGACGGTGCCGAGACAAAAGTCCATCAGGTTCTTCATCAGGATGTTCGCGGTATTCTTCGCGCGGGTGAGACCCGCTTCCAGCATGGCAAAACCTGCCTGCATGAAGAACACGAACGCGGCTCCGATCAAAAACCATATAAGCCATATATCGTCCATTACAGATATACCTCCGAAAAATTTTTTAAATTTCCATTGTCCTTAAAAAAGAATTCTCTTCATTTTTCCCTGTATCACACGATCATTTTTCCCGAATCATACAGCGGCCGCGCCGCCACGCTCTTTCTTTTTCCTGTCTGTCCGCGCGCCCCGCTTCCGCCCGATAAAACGGACGAAAACGGTTATTTCGTGCGGTGCATGCCCGCGTTCAACGGACATTTCATTTTTTTATTGTTCCGCTCTGCCGAAAACTCACTCCACGGAGAAGAGAATGTCGGAATATGTGGGCATGGGCCAATAATCTTTGGCGGTCATGACCTCCATGGCGTCGGCATACTCGCGCGTCTTGTTCATGAGCGGCAGTACCTCGTAAGCAAACTTCTTTGCCTGCGCTTCCACGTCGGAAGTTTCTTCCGCCGCGGCAAGTGCCTTTTCGAGTTCTTTCACTACCCCGAACATCTTTGCATTGTTTTCGGCAAGTTGCGCGATGATCTCCTGATCGGAAGAGGTATCCGCGCCGTATGCCTTCTTGCCGTCGGCGATGCCGCACAGTTCGGCGATGTAGGCATTGACCGCGGGATAGATCTGTTTCTTCGCCATATCCAACGCCGTCTTTGCCTCGATGGCAATGACTTTGTTGTAATTTTCCAGCATGATCTCCGTGCGGGAAACCACTTCCCGTTCGGTGAACACGCCGTGTTTGACGAACAATTCTATATTTTTGGGCGATTTGAAGTAAGGCAGAGCCTCGGCGCTGTTGCGCAGGTTCAGAAGGCCTCTCTTACCCGCTTCTTCCTCCCATTCCCGCGAATACCCGTTGCCGTTGAAGATGATCCGCTGATGTTCTTTGAGGTTCTTTGCCACCAACGACTGCAATGCTTCGTTGAAGTTTTCGGCTTTTTCCAGCTCATCCGCAAGCTCTTCGAGTTCTTCCGCAACGATGGCG
>CALWCO010000050.1 GCA_944376455.1 uncultured Clostridia bacterium | reverse complement strand
GCCAAGGGTCTGCCCGTATTTTCGGCGAGGATACGGTTCAATTTTTGTTTGATTTTGAGAATGTGATCCGCCTGGATCTTGATGTCGCTGGCCTGCCCCTGCGCGCCGCCCAAAGGCTGATGGATCATAATCTCGCTGTTGGGCATCGCGTACCGCTTGCCCTTGGCGCCGCTGGAAAGAAGGAATGCGCCCATGGACGCCGCCAGCCCCACGCAGGTCGTCGACACGTCGCAACGGATGAAGTTCATGGTGTCGTAAATCGCCATACCCGCCGACACCGATCCGCCCGGGCTGTTGATGTACAGCGCGATGTCCTTGGAAGGGTCTTTGGCTTCCAGATAGATGAGTTGCGCCACCACGGTGTTCGCCACCGCGTCGTCGATCTCACCGCTCAAAAAAATGATTCTGTCCTCCAGCAGGCGGGAATACAGGTCATAGCTTCTTTCGCCGCTCGACGTGCGTTCCACGACATAGGGGATCAAAACATTTTTTTCGTTCATGCGTTATGCCTCCACGTACATTTCGTTGTTCTTTTTGAGGAAATCGAAAAGTTTGGTGACGATGATGTCCTGTTCGATGTAGGCTTTCTGCCTCTCGTCCATGTTTTTCTTGTATTCGTCAAAATCCTTTTCGACTTGTTTGGCCTGTTCGGCGATTTTCTCGTCGATCTCGGCCTCGGTTGCGCCCAGACCTTCGAGCTTGATGATCTTTTCGATGACGAGCTGGCTCAGAACGTTCTTCTTCGCCTGTTCGTAATAGGTCTTACGGAAATCGGCTTTGGTCGTGCCGAGATACTGCAGGTAATCGTCAAGTTTCAGCCCCTGATACATGAGCTGATATTCGACGTTCTGCATGATGGAATCGATCTGGCTCTCGATCATGGCTTCGGGAATTTCGCAAGTCGCCTTTTCGGAAATGGCGGCGAGAATGCTGTTCTCCGTTTCGTCGCGGCCTCTGCGCTCCGCCTGTTTCTCCAGACGTTCGCGGGTCTTCTTCTTATAGTCCTCCACCGTTTCGCTGCCCGTCGCGTCCTTGATGAATTCGTCGGTTACTTCGGGGAGTTCCTTTGCCTTGATGCCGTTGAGTTTGACGGCAAACACCGCGGCTTTGCCCTTGAGGTTTTCGGCGTGATAATCTTCGGGGAAGGTGACGTTGACGTCCTTCTCGTCGCCGATGTTCATGCCGACGATCTGTTCTTCGAATCCGGGAATGAAGGAGCCGGAACCGAGGGTGAGGTCATACTTCTCGGCGGTGCCGCCTTCGAATTTCTCGCCGTCGACGCTGCCCGAAAAATCGATGTTGACGATGTCTCCGTTCTGCGCGGGACGGTCGCTCACTTCCTTTTCGCGGGCGTTGCGCTCCTGCACCTTTTTGATTTCGGCGTCCACGTCCTCATCTTTTACATTATATACGTACTCTTTGATTTTTATACCTTTGTAGCTCTCGATGGCGACGTCGGGCTTGACGGGCACGACGGCGGAGAGCTTGACGCCCTTATCGGAGAGGTCGTCCACGGAGAGGGAAGGCTCGCCCACGGCGGTGAAGTTGTCTTTCTCTTTGTCGAGAATCTTGGGATAGTGCTCGTTATAGAGCTCGTTGAGCGCGTCTTCATAGAAAACGCCCTTGCCGTAGAACGCCTCGACGACGTGGCGGGGCGCCTTGCCGCGGCGGAATCCGTTGACGGTGAAACGGTTCTTGTTCTTGTTGTAGGATGCGTCGATGGCGGTCTGCCATTCTTTTGCGGTGAAGTCGATGCTCAGTTTTACCGTACTTTTTTCTGCGGATTCGTATTTGTATTTCATAAAAATTCTCCTGTATCCTGTCTTTTTTTCGTCTTTACGCTATATTTTAGCACATTCCCGCGATAAAGAAAAGCGATTTTATTTACAAAATGCAATTTTCGGAGTATAATTTTGAGTGTATTCCTTGCGGAAACGCGTGCCCCGCCCTCTTTCCGCAAGATCGCGAAAAGGAGTTTTCAGATGCCACAGGACGCTTTTACCCTGCGCCGCAACGTGCGGGAATTGGAAAAACTGCTCGTCGGCGGAAAGATCAACAAGGTCATTCAACCCACGAAAGACGAGGTCCTCCTCTATATATACACCGGAAAAAGCCTTTTGAAACTCATCATCTGCACAAATGCGAGTTTTTGCCGCATTTGTCTGACCGAAGAGGAAAAAGACGCTCCGTCCGTCGCGCCGAATTTTTGCATGCTTTTGCGCAAACACCTGCTCGGCGCGCAGATCACCGCCGTCGCGCAGACGGGTTTTGAACGCATCGTCGCGATCACCCTGCACTGCGTTTCCGATTTCACCCAAACCGACCGCGTTCTCTATGCCGAGATCATGGGCAAATATTCCAACATCGTCCTCACCGAACAGGGCGTCATTCTGGGTGCGCTGAAAACGGCGTCTTTGGAGACCAACGCCGTGCGCGTGCTCTTCCCCGGCGCGCGCTATGCCCTGCCTGCCCCCCAGGACAAGGCCGACCCGACCGACCGCGCCGCCCTTACCGCCGCCGTGGCGGCGGTGCTTTCCTCCGCCGACCCTGCCGCCGCGCTTGCCGACCGCGTGGCGGGCATCGCCTATCCCACCGCCGCACAGATCGTCGCCGATTATCCCTTGAACACGGGCATGCCCTTCTCCGATTTCGTCTATGATTATCTCTTTGCGGGCGACGACGCGCCCTGCGTTCTCTGCCGCGACGGCGTACCCGTCGAATTCGGCGCAAAGATGCTGGCGGGTGCAACGCCCGTGACGTCTTTGCAGGAGGCTCAAGAAACCGTCTACGGATACAAGAGCAATAAAAAGGCCTTCGAGGAGAAAAAACGCCGTCTTTCCGCCGCCGCGGCGGGGCTCAAAAAAAAGCAGGAGAAAAAGCTGGCACAGATTCTCGAAAAACTCCAAGAGTGCGAGGACGCCGAAGCCTGTCGGCTCAAAGGCGAGCTCATCACGGCGAACATTTACCGTCTGGAACGGGGCATGTCCGCGTGTAAACTGGAAAACTACTATGAAGAGGGCGCGCCCCTTCTCACGATCGCACTCGACAAGACCCTCTCCCCCGCACAGAACGCACAGAAATATTATAAGCGGTACGCCAAGCTCAAGCGCACGGTGGAAGCACTCACCCCGCGGCTGAAAGCCGAACGCGCCGAGCTCGACTACACCGAGAGCGTGCTCTCTTCAGTCGCACAGGCCGAGGAAATGCAGGATCTTGCCGAGATCGAAGAAGAGCTGATTGCCCTGCACCTGCTGCGGGAGCCGCAAGGACAGAGCGGCAAAAGAAGAAAACCCGCCGAAACGCCCTTCCGCGTCTTTGAAAAGGACGGGTTCATCATCCGCGCGGGGCGCAACAACGTGCAGAACGATCGCCTGGTGCGTGCATCCGCGCCCGACGACATCTGGCTGCACACGCAAAAATACCACTCCGCGCACGTCGTCATCGCCGCCGAAGGGCGGAAAGTGCCCGAAACCGTGCTGGAATTCGCCGCAAGAATCTGCGCCTATTATTCGGACGGACGGGGCGGCGGAAAGCTCCCCGTGGATTACTGCCAAAGAAAATTCGTCAAAAAGCCGTCGGGCGGAAAGGCGGGATTCGTGCACTACACGGACTACAAAACCGTCCTCGTCGAGCCGTTTGCCGCGCCGCCGTCCGCGGCGCGGGCGGCGGCGCACGGCGAATGAAAAAGAAAAATCCCCCCCCCGGCATGCCCGCGACAAACGGGCGGAAGGAAGGATGAATTCACGGGAGAAAAAGGACATTGAAACTGTTTGCGTGTTTGCAAAAACTGTTGCAGGGCAGGAGAGAAAACAGGACCTGCTATCTTTGCCGCAAGGAAATATTCGACGGCAAGACCTTCTGCGCCGACTGCCGCCGCATTTTGCCCTATCCCCTCTCTTTCTGTGCGCGTTGCGGCCGCAAAATGACGGGCACGGGCATCTGCACGGAATGCCGCGCCCGCCTGCCCGTCGCCGACAAGATCCGTTCGGTGTTTGTGTACGAAGATGTTTTGCGCGGACTCATCCGCGCCTTCAAGGAGGACGATCCCGCCATGGCGGACGGGTTCGCACGGGAAATGTTGCCCATCCTTGAAAGGGAATTTTCCGCCTGCGACTTTCTCACGTTCGTGCCCATGACGCGTGCGGCAGTCAAAAAGCGGGGCTATAACCAGAGCGAACGGCTGGCCCGCGCACTGTCCGCGCTTTGCGGCATACCCGTCGAAGAAGTGTTCGAAAAGAAGCGGGACACAGACGAACAGAAAAGCCTCGGCCGCGCCGAACGGGAAAAGAATTTACGCGGCGCATTTGCATTGAAAAAACGCGCCGTCTGCCGCGACAAAAAGATCCTGCTCATCGACGACGTGATGACCACCGGCTCGACGACCGACGAACTTGCGAAACTCCTGCGCGGCGCGCACGCCGCAAAGGTATGGGTCCTGACCGTCGCCGCCACGCCCTGTTTTGAGAAAAAAACGTCTTCCCCCGAAAAGATTTTCGCGCGTCAAAAATAAAATCCGCCGAACGCCGGAATTCAAAAATCAATCAAGCAATTGATTGATCAATTCATCAAGCAATCAAAAATCAAGAAATCAAGCAAGCAATCAAACGCTCAAACAATGCCCGCAAGCGGCAGGCCGAAACCCGATTTTTATCGGGTTATTTTTTTATCTTTTCGGCCTTACCCGTTCTGCCCGAATATTGTTCAACGGATATCAATCCTCCAAACCGAACAGCTCATTGGGCGAAATCTGAAATATTTCATAAAAAGCGAGAATGCTGTCATATCCCGGTTTTTTTCTTCCCAACAGCCATTGGCTGACGGTCGTCTGATTGACCCCCAACGCATCGGCAAGTTTCTGCTGGCTCAGGTTCCGTTCTTCCATCAATTCTTTGATCACATCGATATAAGGATATATGCTTTTCATTCTTCTATTTTATGTAAAAATAAGGTCAAAAGACCTGATATACTGAATATATCCTTTTATATCGGGGAGTAACCATGAAAAGATTAAACATAAAAGACGGGAGGGGGCCAAAATCAAGGCATTTTTTTCGCCCGCCTCCGTCCCTTTCAGGCGTTTTATTTTTTGTATTGCGAAATTTTGCAATACAATGAGGAAAATTTTGCAGGCGGAACGGCGTTATTCTTTCGGGGGGAAGAATATACCCTCATCCTGTCGGATGTATGCGTGCGGGAGACTTCTTTCGGGGGGCGCCGATGGAAAACCGGCAAAGAACAAGACGCCTGAAAAGCCGGCCCGCCCCCTTTCGGCAGGGCACTGCACCATGCAGACGCCTTACGGAAAAATTTCTGATTACAAAAAGATATTATTTGAAAAAATAAGGAGAAAAACATGAAAAAAGCAAAGCTGATCGCCGCAATCATCATGAGCGCACTGCTCATCGTTCTGACGAGTTGCGGCAAGAACATTCTCAAAAAGGCATATGAAGAAATCATAACCGAGTACCCCTCGGCAGTCCTTTGTTTTGAAATTTCGGACGACGGATCTTTCATCAGCGTGGATACAAACCCCTACGACATAGACGACTATTCCGTGAGCGGCGCATTCTCCGCGATACCCGCTTCCATGAAAAACTGGGCCTGTCCGACTATATCCGGGAAGAGATGTTACAGACTTCCGCATTGGACGGCAGACAGACGGACGGGAACGGTCAGATCGAGGTTTCCCGGAAATATCATCCCGACTCGGGATTGGAAGCGATCTATAAATTGATCGGCTGACGCCCTCTTTTCTTTCCCCCGAAGAGAAACATCCCCGCCCCCGCATAAACCGCCTTGTAAATCTTTAAAGAAAAATAATATCCCGCAAAATACGCCCGCCAGCGCCCCCGTATCCTTTTACGGGGGTGTTTGCTTCCCTTCTCTTTTTACGTAAGCCCTCTCCCTGCACGGCTCGAAAAATCAAAAGGCACGATGACTTTTCCCGCCATTTCCGTTGCAAAGGTACAAAAAATAAAAAATTTTCCCTTCATTCGCTTGACTTTCCCGCGGCGACGTACTAAAATATTAAAAGTTCACAAAGTGAACGAATTCCAATCCGACAGGAAGAAAAATAAAAAAGCGCAAGAAAGAGAAACATGACCAGAAACAACGATGACGAAAAAGCGAACGCGAACTTGGGAGAAGAGATGATACTCGCCTGGGTGAAACTATCCGCCGCCGTGAAAAACAACCGCATTACGAGCGGACTCATGTACAACGAGGCCATCGTCATGCTGCTTGTTTATAATGAATACAAGCGCAGCGGAGAACCTTTACCCCTTGCGGAGATCATCGCACAGACGCGTATGCTCAAATCCCTTGCCAACCGCACGGTGACCGCCCTGGAACAAAAAGGGCTTGCAAAACGGGTATGCGACCCGCGCGACAAGCGCGCCGTATCCGTCGCGCTCGTCCCCGAACGGCTCGGCGATTTTCTCCGTGTTCACCGCCGCTCGCTCGCCCTTGCAGAGAGAATATGCCGAGAGATCGGAACGGAAGATTCCCGCGCTTTTTTACGCCTTTCCGCCAAAATTACCGACGGAGACATCCTTTCGGAAATAAAAAAAGAGGAGTTTGACAACAAACAATGACTGCAACCAAAACCAAGAGCCACGGAAAACTGTGGCTGAAGATTCTGGCGATCGTACTGGCCGTGATCGTCATCCTCGTCTGTGCGCTCACCGTTACCGTCTCGTGCGTGTGGGGCAACGAGATCGCCACCGCCGTCAGCATGAAACAGGTACGCGTGCGCAACGACGCGCATGAGGACGGCTCCGTCTATACCATGACCGTGAAAGGCGGGTTCTATTTCGACGAATTCATCGAACAGGGCGGCGTGGAGAGCGACAGCGAGCTCATCTCCTTCATCACCGACCACATCACCAAAGGGCTCATCGATATGGGACTGACCACCTCGGACATCGCCTGCTCCGCCTTCACGGCGCAGACCCGGGACGGCGACAGAGTGTTCGGACGAAATTACGACTTCTCCAAGACCAATACCTGCATCGTCTATACCGATGCCGGCAACGGCAGACACGCCACCGTCTCCACCGTCGATTTGCAATTTTTGGGTATCGACGGAGAGAAGGACGTGGAAGGGCTGATGGACAGGGTAACCTGCCTCGCCGCTCCCTTTGCGCCCCTCGACGGCATGAACGACGCGGGCGTCAGCTGCGGCATCTTCATGAGCTACCAGGGCGAGGAGACCGTTCCCACCGACGTCAAGACCGATAAGCCCGACATCACCTCCACCACCATGCTCCGCCTCATCCTCGATTATGCGGACAACGTGGAAGAGGCCGTCGAACTCGTGGAAAAATATGACCTGCACGACTCCGCCGATACGTCCTTCCACTATATGGTCGCGGACGCGACGGGCAAGAGCGCCATTCTCGAATGGACCAACGGCACCGATCTCACCGACAACGACGGGAGCAAACGTACCTTAAAAGTCATTTACAACGACGATGACGCACACATCGGCGAGCGTGAAGGAGAAGCCGATTATCAGTGGATCACCAACTTCATCCTGCAACCCGGTTATTATGAAAGCGACGATCAGAAACCCGGCGTGGACAGATATGACCATATCTATGAACAGCTCAACGCCACGGACGGCATCGTCAAAGACATGGACGCGGCAATGGATATTTTGGCTTCCGTCGGCAGACGCGGCTGGAACAACGACGACAGCAATTCCATCACCGTGCACAGCGTTGTCTATAATCTGACCGACAAGACGGCGATCTGGATCCCCAACGAGCATTACGACGATCCCGACGCAAGATTCGAAATCAAGCTGTAAAACAATTTCAAAAAAACCGACGGTCAAGGTCTTTCCCTGCCGTCGATTTTTTTCATTTTCGCACTTTCCGCGCGGAAAGCATTATTTTTTCGGGACGTGTTTATTTAAGTGAAGGGGCCCCGCCCTCCGTCTGCGACGGAGGGCGGGGCCCCTTTCTTCTTTTTTCTCTCTGCTGTTTTTATTTTTCACGCAAATAATTTTCGATCTGCTCGAACTTCTTTCTTCGGAAAAGGAACAGCGCGTGCAACTGCCGTCCCGCCGACCAAGCCACCAACGTGCTTTCCGTTACTCGACGCCGTATTGCTTACGGTAAGCGTACATCGCTTCGAGATACTCTTTTCCGCCGATGACGCCCTCTTCGATGGCGGCGATAATATCCGCCATTGTAACGATGGAATATACTTTCACGCCGAATTCTTTATACACTTCCTGCACGGCGGAAAGATCACTCTGCAATCCTTTCTCCATGCGGTCAACGGAGATAACCATGCCCGCAATTTGAACCTTGGCCGTCTGTTCCAGTTTGGGCAGCATCTCCCGCAACGCCTTGCCGCTGGTCATGACATCCTCGATGAGAACGACCTTCTCCCCGTCGACGAGCTGTTTGCCAACGAACATGCCCCCTTCGCCGTGGTCTTTCACCTCTTTGCGGTCAAAGCAGTAATTGAGATCGACGCCGTGCTTTTCGGCGAGCGCGACGGCCGTCGTAACGGCGAGCGGAATGCCCTTATAGGCGGGTCCGACGAGCGTTTCACCCTCGATGCCGTTTTCCGCGATGCAACGGGCGTAATATTCACCGAGCTTTGCAAGCTGACTGCCCGTCTTATAGTTGCCCGTATTGATGAAATACGGAGCCTTTCTGCCGCTTTTCAAGGTAAACTCCCCGAAACGCAACACGCCGTTATCCACCATAAAGCGGATGAATTCCTGTTTGTAGGTCATTTGTATATCTCGTATAATAATGTTGTTTGAATTTGACCGTTCTACGGGTCAGCAACATTACTTTGATTATATTGTTTGGAAAG
>CALWCO010000049.1 GCA_944376455.1 uncultured Clostridia bacterium | reverse complement strand
TTACGCCGCCGCAAACAAATTAAATTTATTTTTCGGATTTCTCTGATTTGCTATACCCCAACATTTGACTTTGAGCCTATTTTTTTTGTCTTGACCGCGGCGGGGAAATCTTTCCCCGCCGCGGTTACCATGTCCGCATAAAGCCGCCGAAAGGCGTGAAAACGTCGACGTGTCCGTTTTTTGAAAAATTCGGTGCTTTTTCCCGTTATTTTCGGGCATGGTTATTGTCGATGTATTAGATCATATTTTTCTTTTTTATTCCGCCATAACAGTGAACGAATGTTTGCAATATTTTTTTCGGCGTGCTATAATGGACGGCATGGAAGAGGTTTTGACGTCCGATCAGCGGAACGCGGAAAAAATGATACGGGAATGGTATCTCAATACCGACGATCAGGTGTTCGTACTTTCGGGCTATGCGGGTACGGGCAAGACCTTTCTGTTGAAACGCGTGGTGGAAGGGCTGGGTCTGGAAGCGGGCAGGCAGGCGGTGTTCGTCGCGCCGACGGGCAAGGCGGCAAGCGTGCTCGTGAAAAACGGTACGCCCGCCTCCACCATACACAGTCTGATCTATGTGCGCGATGATGAAGATTTCGACGTCAACGAGGACGGCGAAGTCGTGCACAAGAGCCGTCTGAGTTTCATCAAAAAGGAAAAGATCGGCGAGAATATCCGCCTCATCGTCGTGGACGAGAGTTCCATGGTGGACAATCTCGTTTTGCGCGATCTCCTCAGTTACGGCGTCAAGTGCCTGTTTTCGGGGGACAACGCACAGTTGCCTCCCGTCAACGGTGCAAATATTCTGTTGGAAAATCCCGATTACCAATTAAAGGAGATCGTGCGGCAGGAGCGGGACAATCCCATCATCCGTCTGGCGGAAATGGCGCGGCGGGGAGAATATATCGATTACGGGAATTACGGCGGCAGTGCCATGGTCATTCCCGCCGGTTTTCTCAAAAGCGAGGAGCGGAAGAGGCTCTTCAAAAAGGCCAATCAGATCATCGTGGGGCGGAACAAAACGCGGGACGCGATCAATCGGGAGATGCGGGCCTATCAGGGCATTTCCCCCGATCGAAAACTCCCCGTGGACGGGGAAAAGATCATCTGCACGCTCAACAATTGGGAACGGTTCATCGATAAAGACAGAGCCTTCAATCTCGTCAACGGGGTCATCGGCTATTGTTATAACGTGGAAGAACAGCCCGACAATCTCGGGAAACTCGATTTTCAGGCGGAATTTCTCCTCGACGTGGTGCATTCTTTGCCCTTTGACAGTGCCGTGTTCACGCACGGGGCGTACGCGCACCGTTACGGGGAACTTGCCGTCAAACTGATCGACGGTACCTTCGTGCACGAGAGCAATTATGCCGTTTTGCGGCGGGTCAAGGCCAAGAAAGAGGAAACGATCTGTCGCTTTGAATTTGCCTATGCGGTCACCTGTCACAAGGCGCAGGGCAGCGAATTCGATTTCGTCATTGTGCTCGATGAAAGTTATGTCTTCGGTGAGGACCGTGCGCGCTGGCTGTATACCGCCGTTACCCGCGCCAAGAAAAAATTGCTCATCATTCGCTGAACGCGAAACATTGCAGGCACAATGCGTTTCCGCGGCTCTTTTTTGCCCCGCAGAGAGAACGGAAGGGACAGAGAAAATAACAAATGCGCAAAAGGACGGAACGAACGGTTTCCGTCTTTTTGCATGAACGGCCGTTCGTCTGTAAAAACGTACCGTATGTCTCGGAAAAACTTTGCACGTAAAGGAAAAATAGGTATATAAAAAGACAAAAAAATGCAGTTTGTGTAAAGAAAACAACCGAATACGCTAAAAGTATTGAAAAAGTTTGTTGCCTGTTATATACTTATCCCGAACACAGACGATTGGTTTTTGCCAATCAGCATACTTTTCCTTCCTATGATAATGAGGCGGCGGGTTTGCGAGAGCAATCCCGCCGTCTCATTTTTTCCTCTTACCGAAAACCCGTCGGTTATAAAGGGAAGTCGGCAAAGGTTTATAAGGATGAAAGTACGTTTTTGTTCGCGCTTATGTTTTCCAAACGACCGTTTGGGAAATGAGGTTGACAAAAAAGTGCGATTTATGATAAAATTCGATCAGGAAAATCAAGTGAAAGGACGACGGAAAATCGTTTTTTCGGGGGAAAAGTATGATCAAAGTGGCTATTGTGGAAGACGAAGCGGCGGCAGCCGCGGCGTTGGAAGAATGTCTTATGCGCTATGAACCGAATACGGGAGAAAAATTTTCCGTCACGCGATATGACAGTGCGGAAAAGCTGTTGCAGGATGCGCACGATTCTTTCGAATTGTTGTTTCTCGACATAAAACTGCCCGGCATGAACGGACTGGAGGCGGCAAAGCGTCTGCGCCGCCGCGACAGCTCGGCGCTCATCGTGTTTGTTACCAGCATGGCGCAGCTTGCCGTTTACGGGTATGAAGTGGAAGCGGCGGATTATATCGTGAAACCGCTGGTCTATGAAAGTTTTGCTCTGAAAATGAAGCGCATCGTCCGTCGCCTGCTCAACGGCCGCCGCCATCCCGTTTCCGTCTGTTCGGCGGAGGGGGTGCATGTATTCGATGCTTCGAAGATCTGTTATGTCGAAGTCATCGGGCATCATTTGATCTATCATACGGACGACGGCGACGTAGACGTCTGCGGTAAGTTGTCTGAGGCGGAAAAGGAGCTTGCGCCCTACGGTTTTGCGCTGTGCAATCGCTGTTATCTCGTCAATCTCGGCCGTGTCGGAAAGGTGGAGGGGGACTATGTAATGCTGGAAGGGCAAAAACTTCTCGTCAGTCGCAGAAAACGGCGGGAGTTCACCGAAAAACTTTCCCGCTATGTCGGCGGAGGAGGCGTCAACTGAAACATGTGCTATCTTTTCGGATTCGAGTCGGTGGTGGATGAGTTTGTGCTCGGATTGTATGTTGCCGAATTGCTTTTGTGTTCGGTATTGCCGCGGCGTTCCCGTTTTTGGATTCGGATCGTGCCGGGGAGCGCGGTATATTTCGTGCTTTGTTATTTTCTCCTGCAGGTGAATATGTCCCACGCTTTTTTGTCGATTGCCGTGTTCGGACTGATTTTTCTTCTGGTGCTTCTATTGTTCTTTTTCTGTTTTCGACAGAACTTGTGGAATTTATTATTCATCGGTACGGCAGTATATGCCATGCAGCATCTTTGTTTTCAGCTCATCGATGTTTTGACTTTCTGGACGGACAGAACCGTTTTATGGCAGGCTGTTGTCGTTGTCGTTCTTTCCGTTTTGGTTTATCTTATAACGTATACATATTCCTATAAAATGTTTACGGGAAAGGTACGGTCGGACCAATTACAGCTTGAAAACAAGCGCGTGATCGTATCTGCGGGCATTGTATTGCTCGTTACTCTGGGGCTGAGTGTGGGAACCGGGTTGCTGGGGGAAGATGAACTGATCGCCATGCAGCTTTGCCGGTTGTATGCCATTGTTTGTTGCGTTCTCATATTGTTGCTTCAATTCGGCAACTTGTCGGAAAGCGGTTTGCGTCGGGATTATGATACCATCCGCCGCATACGGCGGGAAGAATCGCGGCAATACGAATTTTCCAGAAAGACCATAGAGGCGCTCAACGTCAAATATCACGATATGCGGCACCAGCTCGCCGCGCTGAAAGGCGCGGTACAGGGGGAGTACGTACAAACGATCGAAAAAATGATTTCCGATTATGATTCGCTTTATCGTACGGGCAATAAGGCGCTCGACGTCGTTTTGACCGAAAAAAGTCTTTTATGCGAGCAGAGCGGAATCCGCCTCACTTGCTTTGCGGACGGGAAAATTCTCGGCGGCATGAAGGAAGAGGATATCTATTTCCTTTTCGGCAACGCGTTGGACAATGCCATCGAAGGCGTGGAAAAAACCCGACAACCCGATAAAAAAGTCATCGAACTGATTGTTCGCCGTGCGGGGGATATGTGTTCCGTTCATGTGGAAAATTATTTTTCCGGCGACCTGGAATATGCCGAAGGTCTTCCGATTACCACGCACGGGGATAAAAACGTACACGGATTCGGCATGAAAAGTATGCGCATGAACGCCGAAAAATACGGCGGCACAATGCATGTGTATACCGAAGAAGACGTCTTTTACCTCGATATTCTGTTCCCTTTGTCGCAGGAAGGAAAACTGTCGGAACGGGAACTTTGAAAAAACCGAATAAGCAGGCAAACGACCTTTTGTGAAATACGTATTGATTTTTCAATGCGTATTTTTTATACTGTCCGCAAACAGACGGAAACGTCGAAAAAAATCATTGGAGGTATAATCAATGAAGGCAATCAAAAAGAGATACGGCTTTATCGGTATTGCTGTCATGGCGGTTCTTCTGGCGCTCATCATCGTTGCAGACGCGTTGTGCGCCCGCTACTTCACGACGATAACGCTGTTCTTCAAGGACACGTCGAGTTCGACGAATACCGCGACCGATCTGACGGCCGAAGAGGCAGGCGAACAGGGCGCGGAGTTGTCTTACGACATTATGGCGGAGGGGACCGTCCTTCTGAAAAACGACAACGGCGCGTTGCCCGTTGCGGAAGGAGAAAGAAAAATAACCTTCCTCGGCGACGGCAGCATCAATCCGATGTACGCTTCGGCGGGTTCGGGCGCGACTTCGGGCGAATGTCCCACGTTCACCGAAGCGTTTGAAAGCGCCGGATTCCAAGTCAACGAAACGATGGTCGATTTTTATCTGAGCACCTATGACGCCAAGGACGAAGAAGGGATTATCGGTCTTTCCCAACGCGATTTTACGGTTACCGAACCGGCGCTTTCCGAGTTCACCGATTTCGATCCCGATATATGGACGGAAGCCGCGGAATTTTCGGACATTGCGGCAGTCGTCATCACCCGCATCGGCGGCGAAGGATCGGACGAGCCGCTGGATATGTCCGCTTACGGCGGATCTTCCGATTATCATTATCTGCAATTGCAACCCAACGAAGAGGCGTTGATCGAACAGGCGAAGGCGACGTTCAAAAACGTCATTATCATCATCAACTCTTCGCATGCCATGGAGCTGGGCTTCATTGAAAACGAGGACGGAAGTGCTTCCGATCCCGACGCGACGGGCGACATCGACGCCTGCATCTGGGTCGGCGCGCCCGGTTCCGGGCTGGAAGCCGTCGCGGACATCGTGGCGGGCGAGGTCAATCCTTCGGGACATCTGCCCGATACATATGCTTATGACCTGACCAGCGCGCCTTCCTATTACAATTTCGGGGACTATGCCTATGAAAATGTTCCGATGACTTACAGCTTTTTCGGACAGACCACGGACAGCTATCTGCACTATGTCTATTATCAGGAAGGCATTTATGTCGGTTACCGTTACTATGAAACGCGCTTCATCGGAACGGACAACGCATATACCGAGGAAGAAGAAGCCGCATATCGGGAAGTCGTGCAGTTTCCCTTCGGTTATGGCTTGAGCTACACGACGTTCGATCAGCAGCTGAACAGCGTTACGGTGAACGGACAGGGGGAAGAAATCGTCTTTTCGGTTACCGTTACCAATACGGGCGATGTGGCAGGCAAAGACGCTGTGGAAATTTATGTTACCGTACCTTATACGAACGGCGGCATTGAAAAATCTGCCGTTACGCTCGTCGCCTTTGCCAAGACGGAAGAACTTGCGCCGAACGGCGAAGAAGGCGACAGTCAAACGCTGGAACTGACAATGGATTTTGACGATCTCGCGTCCTACGATTATGAAAATAACGGCTGCTATGTATTGGAAGCGGGGGATTACACTTTCAGTCTCCGTTCCGACGCACACACCGTGTTTACCGACGGCGCAGAGGAACAGACGTATACTTTCAGACAGGAAAATACAATTATTTATGACGAAGAACACGACGGCAAACGTGCTTCGGATGAGATTGCGGCCGTGAATCAGTTCGATGACGTAACGGCGGGCGACGGTAAGTTCAACACTTCTTCCGCACCCATTCTCACCAGAGCGGACGGCGATTGGTCGGAGCTCGAAACGCTCATGGCGGCGGGCAATCGTGCCAATGCCGGCGTGCAGGCGCCCGATTGGCTGAAAGAGAGTACCACCTCCTATGACAGCGGTTACGGCGCCACCGAATCGGGGAACGAACTGGTCCTAAACAACGACGCCGAAGTCGTCACCGGCCGCACGGACGGTATGTTGTTCGACATCACGGATATGAAGGGCGTGGCGTATGACGACCCCGTCTGGCAGGATTTCATCGAACAGATGACCGTTGAAGAACTCAATGCGCTTTATTCCAACAACGGTTGGAGTTCTCCCGAAATTTCTTCCATCGGCAAAATTTCCTCCATAGAGATCGACGGCCCGCAGGGACTGCACGACATTTCCAGCGTTTCCGACGGCGCGTATCCTTACGGCAATTCCTATCCCAGCGAACCCGTGATGGCGGCGACCTGGAACACCGAGCTCATCCGCCGCATGGGCGAGGCTTACGGAGATGAAGCGCTTGCCGCCGGCGTGGGCGGTTTGTATGCGCCCGGCGCCAACATTCACCGCAGTCCTTTCGGGGGCAGAAACGGCGAATATTACAGCGAGGATCCGCTCCTTTCCGGCGATATGTGCACGGCCGAAGTCAACGGCATTCAGAGCAAGGGGATTTATGTCTATGTCAAGCACTATGCTCTGAACGATCAGGAAACCAACCGTTGGGGCGTCTGCACCTGGGCAGACGAACAGGCAATGCGTGAAATTTATCTGCGCGCCTTTGAAATTCCCATGAAGGAGGTGGACGACGGATATTTCCCCGACGACGTTACCGTTACCGGTCTCATGAACGCTTACAATCGTATCGGCGCGGCATGGGCGGGTTCCAACTATGCTTTCTCGTATATCGTTCCCTGTGAGGAATGGGGATGGAACGGTTCCATGAACACCGACGCCTATAACGGCGACATGGCATATGCGGGCAGTGATTTGCTTTGGGCGCTCTTCGGCGGAACGACCATGATTCTGGGCTATGAATCCCTGACGAGCCAGGAACTTGCATACACTTCGGTCATTGAAAAGTTGCAGGAGGTTGCGCACAGACACATGTATATCTGGGTCAATTCTGCCGCAGATACCGCCGTCAACGATCTCACGCCTTATTGGATGATCGGTCTGGTCGCCGTCAACGTCGCACTGGTGGGGGGCATGGCTGCCGCATATGTGCTCATGGTGCATAGAGCGTTCTTTGTCAAAAAACAAAAACGGTAATCCGTGAGCGGCATTCTTTGCCGCGAAGGGCAGGAAATTTATTGTTTCATAAAAAACGCGGAGTGTTCAGCGCTCCGCGTTTTTTTATGAAGACAAAAAGAGCGCACAGAATGTTTTTTTTTCAGAAACCTGTCTTTCGGCGGAAGGTACAAAGTATAAAATTTTATTCTCTCGTCAAAACTTTCCTTCGTCTTTTTTTGCGGAGGTTTTTTTATGTTCAGAACGTTGCGGTTGGCAATCGGTTGTTTTTGTGCGGGTATCCTTTTATTCCTGCCCGTTGCGTTGCACGCAGACACCTGTTTTGCGCCGGGGGAGGAATATACCTTTTATTGCGGCAGCGCATCTTCCGAAGCGCGGACGGTCGTCTGCCGCGGGGAGCTTGCGGTATATTATCGTTATGTTCTGGGCGGAGAAGTGAAGGGGGAGAGCACGGTATACGCCGCCGACGGACCGTCGGCGGCGGAGATCCTTGCCTCGTTCGAAGCGCGGCTTTGTTTTTCGGAACGTGTGGCGGGAACGACGGGATATTATTGTTACAGCGCAAAGCTGGGCGATGCGGTGCAGGTAAACGGATATGCCGTCAATTTGCACGTCGTCATCGGCGCGGACGGGGCAACGGCGGTCGGAACGCCGCTCGTGTTCGGCGGGTTCTGAACGCCGTGCGAACGGACTTCCGTGCGGGCAAGAGGGAAATTAAAAAATATTTTTTATTTTTCATGTATAAACCGCCCGGAAGGGGGCAACAATCAAACCTGTCAAACTTATTTTCCAATCAGGAACGGAGGTTTTCATTATGGATAAGAATCAACAGACGGAAAACGGTGTAAAAACGGCGAAGAGAGCTTGGTTGTATGCCGTACTCAGCGGCGGCGTGCTTCTCTTTGCGGCGGTGATCGTGCTCGTGGTGCTGGCGGTCAATGGTGCTTTTGTCAAGACGCCCACGCTGGAAGGGGAAGATCCTGTCGTCAGCGGGGATCAGAGCAGCGGCAACGGAGACGACGATGATGACGTGAATACGGGCACGACGGTCTCTTTCGTCAACCCCATGTCCGAAATGAACGTGCTCAACGAGCAGGGATTTTTCTACAACTCCACGCTCAATTGTTACTATGAACACGTCGGTGTGGACATTGCGGCCGAAGCGGGCAGCGAAGTGTATGCCGTGTATGGCGGAACCATCGAATCGATCTATACGGACGACATTCTCAGCGGTACGCAGATCGTGCTCGTGCGTGACGACGGCATGAAGACGGTGTACAATTACGTCGATCCCGTAGAGGGGTTGAAGGCGGGAGATACCGTCGCGCAGGGGCAGACGATCGCCACGGTCGCCGAAGCCACCGGCAGTGAATATAAATCGGGCGCGCACCTGCACCTCGAAATGTATGTCGGCGGCGAACTCGCCGACCCTGCCGAATATCTCACTTTTTCGGAAAAGTAAATTGAATTGAGGCACGCGAGAGCGGGCGGGGGCGCGGCAAAATTGCCGCGCCCCGTCTTGCTTTTTTCCCTGCTTTAGCCTTGCACCCGTTTGCGCCGAAAGGCACAGGAAGACAGCCCGCGACTTTTGCCGCGGGCTGTCTTGGTTGTATAACGAAAACCCCCAGATAGTCTGGGGGTTCAAAAATAGGCTTTTGCCGATGTGGTATTGAATAAAAAACTC
>CALWCO010000048.1 GCA_944376455.1 uncultured Clostridia bacterium | reverse complement strand
GTCGCAATCACCGCCACCACGCCGATGCCGAACAGGATCCAGTTTCCGTATTGCTCCCACCATGTCTTATATTCTCCATTATAGTAGAAGTCCAACGACGGAAAGATGCTTCCGCAGGCCAGCAGCACCGCCACGGGGTTGCTCGTTACGAACGCGTACAGGTTCAGCGCAAAGATTACGGACGCGTTTTCCAAAAGCATTTCCGGACTTGCCGCGCTGATGTATCTCCCGCGTTCCGGATCGTACCATCTCTGCCCGATCCAATAGAGTTTGCTGTCCGTATCGTAATACTGACTCTTCCAGCGGATCGGGTTGAGCATGGCGGGATCGTCCCAAGCCGTGATTTCTTCCCCGTCTTTATCCAACGCTATGCTGTTGCCCCAGGCATCGTACACATACCGTACCGTCTGTTGTTCCTCGTCCACAAGACCGATGACGTTCCCCTGACAGTCCTTCGTATACGTATATCTTTCTCCGATCCCGATCTTAAAACCTGCAACGCCGTCCAGGTCGTAGAAAAAGCGCAGGATCTTATCACCGATCTCCATTGCGATCAGTTTGTCTCCGTCGTAATACAGGCGGTGCGTTCTGGACTCTTCACCTCCTTCGAGATTTACGCTCTTTCCGTGCAGGCGGCCGCGCGCGTCGTACGTGTACGTGATGTTCCCGTATTGTTTTAAAAACGTGCCGCGTTCCCACCACATATTTTGCGTGCCGCTCTTGAAATGCGTCGGATTGCCGAAATTGTCGTAGGTATAGTTTTCAATGTTGATGCCGTTTTTCTTCACGTGCGTCAGGCGGCCTGCGCTATATTCGTATTCCTCCTTTTCTCCGTTCTCCGTCACGCTTGCAAGGTTGCCTTCATTCGTGTAAGCGTATTCCCGCGTAAAGCCGCACGCGCCGTTTATCTCCTTGACCAGTCGGTTCACGTCATCGTATTCATACGTTGTGGTATATTCGCCACTGTAACTATCTGACACACCAGAGTTGTATGTATCTGTAATGCCCACAACATTTCCGCGGGAGTCATATGTCTGCGCTATCTTTTCATGGAATATATCTTCCACTTCGTTTGGAAGGATGACGTGCGCTTCTCGGAATAAGGCAGGCATTCGACAACGCTGTTACGTTTATTTCGATACTTTCTGATGCCATGCAAAACTTTATAACGAAAAAAGACAGCCCGCAAGAGCTGTCTTTTTTTCATGCCGAACGTATAAAAATCATTTCAGACAAAAATAAAAGCCTAAATCGAAAATGTTTCGATTTAGACTTTCATTGGTGGAGGTAGTCGGGATCGAACCGGCGACCTTTTGAATGCCATTCAAACGCTCTACCAACTGAGCTATACCCCCATGCGGCGATGGTTCCACCAAACCGTCGCTTTGATATTATATCGCGCTTTTTTATAATTGTCAATTGTTTTCGAACAATTCTTCGTAATCATTTGCTTTTTCCAGCGTAATTTTTCCGAGTTTTCCCTTTCGGAAGTCGTCGATGACCGCTTTTTCCGCTCGCTCATAGTCAAACTCCCCGCCGCGCATCAGAAATCCCATGCGGCGGCAGACACCCTCCAGCAGTTCGAGCGGCGTACCGATCTCCGACAGAGCATACCGCGCCTTCAATTGTTCGGGATACAGTCTCCCCAATTCTTCCAAAAGCGCGAGCGCGATGTCGTCGGTGTGCAGTATGTCGTCATTGATACTGCCGATGAACGCCAGATGCAGGGCGAGATGCTGATCGTCGAACGACGGCGGCATCGTGCCGGGCGTGTCCAGCAGATCGAACTCGCCGCAACGAATCCACTTGGTTTCGCGCGTCACGCCCGCTTTGTCCCCCGTCTTGGCCTTCTTCTCTCCGCTGAGCAGGTTGATGAGCGTGGATTTTCCCGTATTCGGTATGCCGACGATCATAAAACGGAAGGTCTTGTTGACCCCCTTCGCCTGCGCCCGCGCGCGTTTTTCCCGCGTGATCGACTGCATTTTTAAGATCAGCGCCCGTTTGCTGTTTCCGTTCATCGCATTGCATTTCAGACATGCATGCCCCTTTTTCTCGATCATACGGACAAAGGCGTCCGCCTCTTCGTCGGCCAGATCGCCCTTGTTCAATACGTACAGGACGGGCTTTGCGCCGAAAATTTTCAAAAGATTTTTATTGACCGTCGCGGCGGGGGCGCGAGCATCGAGTACGCACACCACGCCGTCGCAAAGATCCTTTTTGGTTTCCATTTCCCGCATGGCTTTGGTCATGTGCCCGGGGAACCACTGTATTCTTTCCATAAAAAACTCCGTTTGCCGATTGCCGTTTTTCGTTTACCGATTGCCTTTGCCGTTTATTCTTTTCCGATCTGCCCGCACGGCCGTCTCGCAACGGTCAGAATCTGTCCTTTTTTTTGCCGATCAGATCGGGACGGCGCGCCGCCGTCAGCGTCGCGGACTGCTCGCGTCGCCATGCGTCGATCAGGGCATGGTTACCGCTTCTGAGCACTTCGGGCACTTTGAGGCCGCGGTAATCCACGGGGCGAGTGTACTGCGGGTATTCGAGCATCCCGTCCGAAAAACTCTCGTCCACCAACGACGACGTGCTGATGACGCCGTCCACGTACCGCGCCAGGCAGTCGGTGACGACCATAGCGGGCAATTCGCCGCCCGTCAGCACATAATCCCCGACGGAGATCTCCTCGTCGATGAACAGGTCGATGGCGCGTTGGTCCACGCCCTCATAGTGCCCGCAGAGCAGAATGATGTGATCGTAAGAGAGCAATTCAAAGACCTTCTGCTGACGGAAGGTCTCCCCCTTCGGGGACATATAGATCCGATGCGCCCTGTAATCGGGATCGAGCGCCTCGATGCACGAGCCGATGGGCTGCGCCATCATGACCATACCCGCGCCGCCGCCGAAAGGATAGTCGTCGCACTTGAGGTGTTTGTCCTCGGTATAGTCACGGATATTCACGACGTTGATCGTCAGTTTGTTCTCTTTTTGCGCCCTGCCCAGAATGCTCCCCTGCAAGGGGGCGAACATCTCGGGAAAGAGGGTCAGAATGTCTATTCTCATATCGTTGTACCCTTCATCGGTGCACCGCCGCGCAAGGGGCTCCCCTTGCGCGGCGGCACGGCCGATGTATATTTCCGTTTATAAATTTTTCAAAAGCCGCATTGCACGGATGGGCTCTCTTTTAAGCGTCCGAATTTCCCCCTTGCCCGCCCCCGTCCGGCAAAGCCGAAACGCGCAAAGCGTTCTTTCTCGAAAGGAACAACACGCCGACACAGACCGATACGCCGAGAAACAGAACCACAGGCGGGAGCCAGGGCGGCAACGATTGAACGAGGTCAAACGCGCTGAACGCGGCGATGATGCTGAAAAAGAAAGAGGGAAACAAAAGGAGCATGAAAGCGCCGACCAGAATGCCCCATACGGCCATACAAAACAACCATTTGATCAGCCGGAACGCCCTCTTTCCGCGGCTTTTTTCGGCATAAAAAGCAAGTTTCTCTCTCTCCGCCGACTTTTGCATCAGAAAAAGCACTCCGAACCATATCGCGTACACGCCCCAATGCAGACAGGCGAGTTCAAAGAGCCCGTAAAGGTTGAAAAAGGATACCGCAACCGTCGCAAGCGGCGAAAGGGGCACACATTCTTCCGGATAACCGAACATCCCCGCAACCCAGGCTTCGGCAGGGTTGGTGCCGGATGCTATCCCCACAAGAATGCCCAAGAACATATGCGAGACGTACCAACTGCATACAAAAAGAAAGGAACGCACGAGCGTGCGAGGAAGTTTCTCCGTGTAAAGAGGGAAATTTTCCCAGAGATTATAGAGCAAAAACAGCGATATTATAAAAGAATATACACTAAAAGCCAGTAATGCCATGCACCCGAGAATACCCGCCGCCACAGCGAAGCCCTCAAACTCGGTCTGTTGAATGGGCAACATCGAAAATAATACGATTCCGATCACATAAACGGCAAAGAAAATATAATACGGAATTATCAAAGTTCGGCGCAAAACGAGAGATGGGCGTTCTGCTCTGTTCAGGCGTGCGCCGCTTGCCCCATTGTACGGGCGGAATATACTGCCGCGCATATCTTTTCTCCTCACCCCGCCGCCAAAGCGGGTAAACGATCAGGCGATCAGGTTGATTCTGCTCTTCAAAATATAGCGGATGAAGAAGACGGAACCGATGCCGACGCCGAGATAGATCAGCAGATAAATGCTCAGGACGACCCACGGCCAATAATATGCAATCGGTTGGGATTCACTCATCGACAGCATGGGAATGAGCGTGAACAGATTGACGATCAGGCCGATGATCCAACCGCCGCCGATATACACCCCGATGGAGACAAGGGCACGGTTTTTGGTGGTCAGCTGTCCCGCCGCGACACACGCGAACATGAAGAGCAAAGAGCAAACGGACGTCACCAGTCCCACAAACAGCGCATAGACGATCAGCCAGGCGTTTACCTGACTCAACGCCTTCACGATTTCAATCACCGCCGTGCCCACGATCTCCACGCCGTGCAGAAGCCCGAACAGTTCCCACGCAAGCAGGATCACGACAAAGGAGAAGAGTATCGCCACGACGGAAGTGAATACCTTGGCAAAGATGAGATGTGCAGGTTTGACGGGCAAAGCGAGGGTCAGATATCCCTGCCGCGAGAACATCGAATCATAAAACCGCTTGACGCACCAGACATAGGCGAGTACGACGATGGCGCACGAACTCATCACAAAGCCGACCAACATAAAAGTAGCCGTTATCATGCCGCTCTGCGTCGGAATGTATGCCGTCAAAGCCGATAACAGCGCAAAGGCGATCACGGCGATTGCCGCGGGGAGAAGAACTCTGCCGAGTGCAATGAATTCATGTTTCAATAATTTGGCGACCATCTGAACATCTCCTTGAAAATTTCATCCAGCGGCTTGCCTTCTTTTTCGCAAAGATCCGCCACGTTGGCATTGAGCGCGATCGTACCGTTATAGAGGAAGATCGCCTGCGTTAAAACGTTCTGTACGTCATAAATGAGGTGCGTACACAAAATAACGGTGGAATCGGGCGCGCGGTTGGAAAATACCGTGTCGAGGATGTAATCGCGCGCGGCGGGGTCGACGCCCGCGATCGGCTCATCGAGAATGTAGAGCCGCGCGTTGCGTGCCATGGTGAGAATGAGCCCCACTTTTTCCTTGTTGCCCTTGGAGAGCGCGCGGACGCGCTGTTTTTCGCTGATCGAAAGGCGGGAAAGCATGGTCCGCGCCTTTTCTTTGGAAAAATCATCGAAAAAGTCGGCGCAATAGTCCATCATCTGTCCCACCGTCATCCAATCGGTGAGAAAATTGGTGTCGGGAAGATAGGCCGTCATGCGCTTGGTCTCCACGCCCGGACGTTTGCCGTCGATGAAAATCTCCCCCGACGTCGGTTGCAAAAGCCCCATCGCCAATTTGATAAAGGTCGATTTCCCGCTGCCGTTGGGACCGAGCAGTCCCACGGTGCCGCCCGCGGGGATCTCGATCGATACGTTGTTCAGTGCGGGCGCGCCGCCGTAGGTCTTCGTAAGTCCGACGGCAGACAAAATGCTGTTCATATTTTTCCTCCTTAAATTTCATTTTAATATATTCATTTTAATATATTCACGCGGCGCGAAGCAGAAAAAACGCGCCGCGGTCATATCGGTTTTTTTTGCGCAATATATTTCATACTCCTTATGAAATATATTGCGTGCATTATCTTTTCAGAGAACCGCGACCTCGTTGAATCGCGTCTCATCCACCACGATGCGGTGATTTTCGGGAGAAATTTCCGTAAAAAGCCCCTTCACGGCGGGGAACAGAATCTCCTTTTCGCCCTGCCGGACGGTATAGACATCCGTGGCGGCGGGCGTGATTTTCACCAGCTCGCCTATCTCCCTGCCCGTTTGCGTGAACACCTTACAGCCGAGAAGATCGACGATGTAATACGTCCCTGCGGCGGGCACGGGCGCATCGGCGCGGGCGGCATATACCTCTTTCCCGCGCAAAGGCTCCGCCGCATTGCGGTCGGCAATGCCGTACAGCCCGAGATAGACGGCTTCGCCGTCCGTGCGGAAAGACAATATTCTGCGTTCTTCCCCGTCAATGAATACACGGCCGAACTTTTTCACGTCCTCGGGCGTATCCGTATAATACTTGATTTTGACTTCGCCGCGGATACCCTGCGGTTTGAGCACCGTTCCGATCAGCAGTTTTTCCTGCATGGATTTCCTCGCTTTTCAATGAGCTTTGGAAACATTATAACATATCCGTCATAAAAATTCAATCGTTTATCGAAAAATAAAAAAATGCCCGCACCGCAAACGCTTGCAAATCCGCGGGGAATATATTACAATATTATCGGACACAATCATAGTAAAAGAACGGAGTAATTATGAGAAAGACAAAAATCATCTGCACCATCGGCCCCGCCTGCGAAGACGAAGAGACCCTCACCCAGCTCTGCCTCGCCGGCATGAACGTCGCGCGGCTCAACTTTTCGCACGGCACGCACGAAGAGCATCTCAAAAAAATTCAGACCATCAAAAAAGTACGCGAGAAGCTCAATCTTCCCGTCGCCATCATGCTCGACACCAAGGGGCCCGAATACCGCATCAAGACCTTCCGCGACGGACAGGTCACCCTGCGCGAAGGCGACCTCTTTACCTTCACCACCGACGAGGTGGAAGGCGACCAGACCCGCGTCTCCGTCAATTATAAGGGACTGATGGACGATTTGAGCGTGGGAGACACCATCCTGCTCAACAACGGCCTCATCATCTTTGAAGTCACCGCCCTCACCAAGACCGAAGCCGCCTGCGTCGTCAAAGTCGGCGGCGTGCTCTCCAACCGCAAGAGCATGAGCTTTCCCAATAAGGTGCTCCGACAGAAATATCTGAGCGACCAGGATAAGGACGATATTCTGTTCGGCGTGCAGAACGACGTCGATTTCGTCGCCTGCTCCTTTGTCTCCACGCGGCAGGATCTCATCGACGTACGAGAATATCTCGACAGCATCGGCGGGGAAAACATCGATCTCATTGCCAAAATCGAAAACCGCGCCGGCGTGGACAATATCAAGGATATCTGCGACGAGTGCAGCGGCATCATGGTGGCGCGCGGCGACCTGGGCGTGGAAATACCCTTTGAAGAGTTGCCCGGCATCCAGAAATCCCTCATCGAGACCTGCCGCCTGCTCGGCAAACGGGTCATCACCGCCACGGAAATGCTCGAGTCCATGATCCACAATCCCCGCCCGACGCGCGCGGAGATCTCCGACGTCGCCAACGCCGTCTTCGACGGGTCGAGCGCCATCATGCTTTCGGGCGAAACGGCGGCGGGACAATACCCCGTCCTCACGGTCAAAACGATGGCCAAGATTGCCGAAAACGCCGAACAGAACATCAATTACACCAAGCGCTTCACGCGCTATGAATTCAAGATCCGCAACGAAGTGGACGCCCTTTCGCACGCGACCTGCGCCATGGCAATCGACCTCAACGCAAAGGCGATCATCGCCTGCACCCGTTCGGGCATGACCGCGCGCATGGTGTCGCGCTTCCGCGCGCCCGCCGTCATCATCGGCATGACCACAAGCCCCAAAACGTGGCGAAAACTCGCCCTCTCCTGGGGCGTGGTGCCCGTCATGGCCGAAGAGTTCCCGTCCACGGACGTTCTTTTCTATGAGGCCAAGCGCACTGCAAAGAAAGTGTTGGAACTCAAAAAAGGCGATTTCGTGGTCATCACGGGCGGCATACCCAACGGCCGTGCCGGCTCCACCAATCTCATCAAGATCGAGAAAATCTGATCGCATGAATACCATGACCGAAAAAAAGCCGAAAAAACCTTCTCGTTTCGGCTCCGGATGCCGTCTTTTTCCGCAAGAAAACAGACGGCTTTGATTTTCTCGGTCGATTGCGGGCATGCCGCCGTTAAAACAGTCGAAAGAAGAAAAAATCCCATCCTTTCTTTTAAGGAGAAAGACGCTCATGGATACGGACATATTTTTTAAGGACAGGACCCCGAACGCGAAAAAACTCCTCTCTTTCGGTTTCCGACAGGAGCAGGACGGTTGGATGCTCCGCCTGCCCGTCGCAGACGGCGCGTTGCTCCTGACTCTGTTCATATCTCCCCGCGGCGACGTCCGCACAAAAGTCACCGACGTCGACACGGAAGAAGAATACATTCTCTATCTCGTGGACGAAGCGCAGGGCACATTCGTGGGAGACGTGCGAAAGGACGTCGAAACGGCATTGCGTACGGTCGCCGAAACCTGTTTTGATCGCACGGCATCGTTTGACGGCGGGGATGCGGCCGCGGTCTTGGACTATGCGCGGGAAAAATACGGCGGCCAACCGGAATTCCTGTGGGACCGCACCCCGGACAGTTTTATCCTGCGGCGAAAGGACAACGGGAAATGGTATGCCGTATTCATGACAATCGCCAAAAACAAGCTCGGCGATTTTCCCGAAGACCCCATCGGTGTGCTCAACGTCAAAGCACCGCCCGCGGATGTCGGCGCGCTTTCGGACGGCGAACGGTTCTTCCCCGCCTGGCACATGAATAAACGTCACTGGTTGAGCATTCCCCTCGACGGAACGGTGCCGTGCGAGGAGATTTTCAAGCGGCTGGACGTCAGCTTTCGGGAAGCGGGAAAGAAATAATGCGGCCGGCCGAAAACAATTGCGAAAAAAATAAAAAAGGAGAATTCTTTTATGCTCAAACATGTCGTTTGCTTCAAAATGGATAACGGCGAAAACGCCGATAAGGCGGTTGCACTTCTGAAAAGCATGCAGGGAAACGTGCCCATGCTGCGCGGATTGGAAGTCGGCAGGGACTTCCTTCGTTCGGCGCGCTCTTACGACGTCTGTCTCGGCGTTACGCTCGACGACAAAGCCGCGCTCGAGGCTTACCAGTCCGACCCCTATCACTGCGGCACCGTCAAGACCTTTATGCACGCGCACGCGGTGTCTTCCGTGGCCGTCGATTTCATGCTCGATTAAAAAACTGTCGGCGAAACCGACAACGCGAAAAAAATACAAACACGGGAGCGGGCAAAATGAAGCGAACCCCAAAGATTGGACAAAAATTTAATTAAATTGTTTGGTGATGAGTTCGGTATTGTACCGGACTCAT
>CALWCO010000047.1 GCA_944376455.1 uncultured Clostridia bacterium | reverse complement strand
CTTGCGTCAGTCCCGCCGCCTTTCTTCTTACCGCCAATCCTTTCAGCAATGTTTTTCTTTTCTCCATATATACCTCCCTTTTGAAAACTCCTTATTTGGAGTTTTTGATACAATTATAGCTCCAAGTTTTGCGCTTGTCAACCATTTCACAAGAAAAATATTGCAATTTTTGGAGCTTTTCTTTATAATCAAATCAGGAGGCATAAAAAATGAATATAGAAGAACTCAATAAAATTAGAAAAGAACAAAATCTATCAATTGAAGAACTGGCAAAAAAAGCAAAACTCCCAAAAAGCACCATAGAAAAAATACTTTTTGGTGTAGTAAAACATCCACGCATAGACACAATGCAGGCCATTGAACGCGCTTTGAATCTTTTCTCCGATAGCACAGAAATAAAAATAACTCCAGAAGACCGCACTCTCGGTGTCAGAGATACTATTAAAATATCTGTAACACCGGAAGAAGAGGAAATCCTTTACCTTTACCGAGAAATTGTAAAGAAAAAAGGAGAACGCGCTCACGAGGTTCTCCTTGCTTTATTCGAAGGGCTATCTAAAATTGATTAAAAAAATTTTATAAAGTTGACAGACGTATGCCAATATTCTGTGATATACTCCCCATAAAAACAAACATTCGTTCTTTTTTTGGAGAAAATCATGGGAAAACTTTCAGATGACTTAACTTTCATCGCCACACGACTGATGTTGGCTGTCGATAAAAGCGAAATACTCAAAATCACAAACGAACTCTCCGACTGCATCGGCCAACTCATCGAAAAAGAACAATTTTATAACGGAACATCTCAAAAGAAAGAAACGGCTGCTTGGTTTTTGAAATTTACCGAAAAGGAGATTTCAAAAATGCCTAAATCTTTCAAAAAAGAATTCAGAACGGACGGTTGCACCGCCCGCATCACCAAACGCCGCAGCGGCAAAAATACATTTATCTATGAAATTCGCTATCGCCGTAACGGATACAATGTTTCTGCCTCTTCCAAGGACTTAGCAGAAGCAAAAAAGAAATTTATTGAAGCCCTCAAAACAGCACAACCCGTTCAAAAAAACGCGCCCACACTCTCCACTCCGAAAAACTTTGCGGCATTCGCTAAATATTACTTTGAAACGTTCCGCCGCCGTAAGGTCGCGACATTGACTTTCAAACTCGACACCGCCCGACTCAAAAAAAATATCCTGCCCTATTTCGGCGAAATCCCTATTGAAGACATAACGCCGATAGCATGCCAAAAACTACTTGACAGCATACTCGCCGAAGGGCACGGAAAAACCGCCGATGAAGTTTATTCGCTTTTGAACGGGATATTCAAAAGTGCGATTGCACACGGGATTATTGAACGCAACCCTCTGGCAATTGTACTACATACACCACATGAACGACAAAACGGAAAAGCACTGACACTGGCAGAAGAAAAAACTTTAATTGAAACGGTTACGAGAACGCGTTATGCAACGGCAATTGCGTTGGCCTTATATGCGGGATTGCGTCCAAACGAAATTCCAACGGCACAGATCGAAGGACCATTTATCGTCGCCGTCAACTCCAAACGAAAAACAAAACGGATCGAATACAAAAAAATTCCGATCACCCCCATGCTCCGCCCGTTCATCACAGAAGAACCTTTCACTTTTCCGAGTTACAACCGTCTGCGCCTGAAAATCGGAGAAATACTGCCAAATCACAAACTTTATGACCTCCGCACCACGTTCTACACCCGATGTAAAGAATATGACGTTGCAGATGCAGCGCGAGACGAATTTGTCGGGCACTCTCTCGGAGCACTTGGAAACGCCTATACGGATTTATCCGATGAATACCTTTTGAAAGAAGCGGAAAAGCTGGCGGCATGGGAGATTTCTTTGAAAAACGTTCCCCAAAATGTTCCCCAAAACGACGAAAAAACATCCGATTAAAAGTCAAAAAAGCACAAAAAAAGCGGGTTTTTAAGCCATTTTGACCTAAAAACCCGCAAATTTGGTGCGGACGAAGGGACTCGAACCCATATGATCTCTCACAGGAACCTGAACTATGTATAATTATTAAAAAAAGATAAAAAAATAAGCAAAAAAGCCATTTTTACCCCCATTTTTCAAATTTTTCCCCAATTTTTCCCCAAATATTTTTTTATAAAAAAATAGCGGCAGCCGTCTTTCTTTTTTGCCTTCCTTCGTGACGGATCCGCGGCGGACGGTTGCCCCGCGTTTGCGGCACGGCTATGCTCTTCGCCTTCTGCGGCGCGTGCGCCGCTCTGTATCATGTGCAAGCCGCCCCGCGGCTTCCGCTCTTCGCGTCAAGGCGGGTTATATCACGCCGCGGACGCTATAAAAGTACTTGGTCTTTTAATGTAGTAATTGAATTACCCTCGCAAAATTTAGATAGTTACCCTCGCAAAAAATAGATAATGTCCTTCGCAATTTCTGGAAAAAGAAAGTTTAATTTTTTCCAAGGAACAGACAGAAAAAAAACGGGGTTGGGTCCCCGATTTTCTTTTCAACGACTATAAGCGCGGCAATCGCCACGCTTTTTTCATTTCATTTTCAATTTGCCACACCATCGCGTGAGCCGTCGCCACGTCGTCCGTGTTACTCTCTGCGGAAATAGCAATCGCAAGCCCGTCCATCCGGTAATGCGCCCGTATCTCTACATTTTGGGCACGAATAATGCGGCAGGAAATCCTCTTCGGTCATGCCGAACCGGCGCAGGAATGCGCGCTTTTCGCGCTGTTTTTTTGCAAGGCGTTCTTGCAACTGCGGCAACCCGGGAAGGCCCAGCGCCTCGGCTTTCGCCTCTTCCCGGGCCAGCGTGTCGCATTCCCTTTCCACATTATTATATTCCGGGTGCGCGGCTGAAAACTTTTCCTTCTTCCGTTCGGCTGCCGATTCCGCCCGAAAGCGGCGTTCCGAATAGAACCGCTCCCGATCGATCCTGGCGTCCGCGGCCTGTTCGATCGGATCCGCAACCGCATTTTTCAAGACCCTGCGGAGCTCGCGCTTTCTCCGGCATAGCAGTCCGTCGTTCAATCGATATGTACTCTTGATCCGCCCGTTCACTCCCTTTTCGCCGGCACGGCAGAAGATCAGATCGGCGTGCAACAGCGTCCGGACGGCGCTCCACGCAGACCGCGGGGAAATGCCGAGATAATAGGCGATGTCCGCATAGGAACAGTCAAAGGCATTCGTTTTTTTCTTATTGCCGCATTTCGTATAAAAATAGCACAGCACCAGCCCCTCGATGACCGTCAGCGGGCGGACTTCGCTCCGCCGTTCTCCCGCCGGATCCTTCCATTTTATCGTGAATGCGTCCGTGAAAAAGAAGGGTTCGCCGCGTAAAAAATACTTGTACTGCACTTCGGAAAAATTCGTCAGATAGGAAGATCTCTTCGGCACGGACAGGATCTCTTCTTGTTTTAACTGGGCCAGCGCGTTCGCAACTGTACCGTGCGACACCCCCAGCGTCTTGCCGAGGCTTTCATATTTCCGCACGCAGACTGTCTGCCCGCCGTCTTCGGTTTTTTTGGAATAATTCGTCAAATATCCCCCGATCAGAACGGCAGAAGGGGAAAGACGATTGCGCCACTTGCCGCGATCGTCCTTATACTTTCTTTTTCGGATTATGTTTTCCGAGATGAGGAAGTACTCCTCCATCGGTTTGAAAGTTACTTCTGCCCGTTCCATTTTTCTATTTCTCCTTTATAAGTTCCGGTTATATCTTTTGCAGTTTTTTTGTCTCCGGAGACAGTCGCCCGGCGTGGATCCTGTCCTGATGGGCGCCCCATCAGCGTCGCAGCAGTCGCTCTGACCGCCCTTTGCGATAAGTTTCGTTTATATCTTTATCCGGTCCGGCCGAACCGGAAAGTCTCCGGCAGGTCCACGTTCAATTCCACCATTTCGTTCGCCACTTTGATATAGCCGCCTTTCGCCAGGATCCCGACGTTATAGCTGACGCAATGACGGCTTATATCCAACGCCGCGGCGACGTCGTTATATTTCAGCCGCACGGCGCGGGTGCCGTTTTTCGTTTCGTCTCGGATCCGCGCCAGGATCTTCGCCGCCCGGCCGTTCATCAGGAAGAGTTCTTCAATCATGACCTTTCTTTTTTCGTTTGTCTCCGACATGGATCTGCCCCTCCTTTTTTAATACTCGGGCATGGGTGCTTGCTTTTTTATTCATCTCGGGCATGGGTCGCTTGTATTTTTTTGAGGTTTTTTCGATTTTTGAAACACGCTCCAAAAAGAGCGATCGCTACGCGACGCCATTTTTGGAGAAGGTCCGAGCGGAACCCCGCGTGATGATAACACACCGAGCCCGCCATAGGCTTTTCGGCTGCCGCCGCGGGTCCCGCCGCTCCGGTCCGCGGTCCGTCCGAGCGCGACACGTCGCGCCTCTCCCTGCCCGCGTTCCCGTTCGCGGCGCTTCCCCTTTCGGCGTCTCTCCGCCGAAAAGCTCTACTTCGTTCTCTCGGGTTTCCGCTTCTGCGCTGTCGGCTCCGCCGACACGCTCCTTTTCTCTGCCGCCGCAGGCACTGCCTGCGGCTCTACGATCGCTTCCGCGATCTTGGCTATTAAAAAGGAGTTCTGCGCCCCGTACTCGCCCCAGCTCGCACAGTCCCCGACATATTCAGGCACGTCCGCCAGGCCGCGGCGGCTTCGCGCCGCCTTTGCGGCAAAGACCCCGCTGTATGCGTCGCTGCGGTACCTGCCGTATGTCTTGCCCGTCAAGATATAATATTTCTCCGTCTTCGAGCCCTCGCCGGCGTTCTGGCCCTGCCGCCGCACTTCCATGTTCTGCACGCGCATGCCGTAGCGATCCCGCCGGCGCTGATAGTAGTTTGATAAAAGATTATAAAGCCCCTTGACCAGAAACACCGTCAGATCATTCGTCCCGCGCTTGTAGCGTCGCTTATAATACCACTTCTGAAACAGCGGCGTGAGAAGCTGATAGAGCAGCTCTTCCCCCGCGAAGAACGGCAGCGCCGTCTTTGATACGCTCTTTCGGATATGGATATAATCACAAAGATCCGATCCGCTCGCTTCCCAGTCTTCCATGCGTTGGTCGTCCATGAAGAACTTGACGAACGTGGAGTATTCCACCGTGCCGGGGTGCCGTCCCAGTTTCAGTTCGAGGTTGAATCCGTCGTTCCTCTGGTTCACGGTTCCGTCATCGGCTCGCCCGGTCATCGTGTGTTGGTTGCCGCGTTCCTTGCCGATCTCCGTGATCGCAAGAGCGCCGAACTCGAACACGTCTTTGTTCTCCCCCGTCGGATCCACCGCCTTTCCAAGACGCAGCATGTCAAAGTCCAGGATCTTACTGTGCCGACGTTCCTTTTCCGGTTTCATCTCGAAATTAAAACTGTCCGTGTCCCACAGCGGGAAGTTTCCTTCATCGTCCTTCTCGTAGTCCCAGCGGATAGAATAATTGCTGATCACCTCGGGGCAGTTCAGAGCATACACGAAGTAATATTCCGCATAGTATTCCAGGACGCGGAAGAGATCGATCCCTTGCAGCCCGTCATCGTACACCGTGCCGTGGCGCTTATAGTCATAGCCGAAGAAGTCTTTGTCGATATACTCGGCATACTCGCCGCGCCTCGGCAGTACCCACTCCGTGAACGACCGCCAGCCGATATTGTCCATCTTCCCCTCCGCATGCGCTTTGTACAGTTGAAAATAGTCTTCGTTGCATTGCACAAACTTCCGCGCCGTCGCCTTGTTGTAGATCAGGTGCTTGTCCATCAGCTCGCGGATCTTGTCCTCGAACCGCAGCCAAGGGAAATGCGGGAACCGCAGATCGTTGCGCATGATCCCGCCGTGCGCTTCTTCCCGCATGATCTTTTCGTAAGTATACGTCATATCGGTGAGCTGCAACGTCTTGCCGCTTGCCATCGTGCCCCCGAGGAACGTCGCCACGCCCAGGCTTCGGATGAACTCTTCATCCTGTTTTTCGTGGCCCCGAAGCACCCGTTTCGCGTGCCATAGCCGCCACTTGTCGAAGACAACAACGCCCGCAAGGATCGCCAGCCAGAGCGGCACAGACGACAACGACACAGACAGATCCATGAACAGTTTTGCAACCTGCGTGTAAAGACTGATCACGTCAAACGACGATATGAAATATATTACATAGGCAAACGCTTCCAGGATGATCGTCAGGCCGTTCAGGTTGTAAAGCCAGACAATTAAGAAAAGTCGTCTATAATATCCGCAGTCATCCCAGAACGCCGCCAGTCCGCGCAGCCACCGCCGCGCGGGATAAAACGTAACGTTTAGGATCTTGCGGACGACTTTCAGCGGCGTCGTGTCTCCGCGCTTCGTGTTTCCGATTTTTTGACCGATTTTTCCAAACAGGAAGAAAAGCAATATAATCGGCACCAGGAACGTCAGGATCAGGCTGAACCACAAGAGGCCCTGCGACACGAAAAACAGATAATCGAAAAAATTATCCGCAGAGATCAGACGCTTTCCGGCTTCCTGCACCCCCGCCGTAAACTCTTCCCATGTCCACGGCAACAGGCTCACCGCATTTTCGGGGATTTTTATGACCCGCGCCGGCGGAAATTCCTCGCCGGTAAACGTCGAAAATATGTAACGGACATAATAAACGCACGAATCGAAAAGATCCAGCCAGCCGTCCGCGAACCGTCCCCACACCTGCGGGAATACGAACACGCCGCAGAGGACCGAACCGCCCAACGCGGCACAAATGACGATATGATATATCAGGTTGTCCCGCGTCGCCTTTTCCATCAAAACACCTGCCCGAACGTGTAAATTAAATATCCAACCCCGAAGGCTATTATCAGATATAACAGGACCTTCAAAATATTGATGAAAATTTTATTCATTTTTTCTATTCTTAATCGCATCGGCAATCGCCTTGAACGGCAGGGCGATTAGTTTCACGATCAGCCCTAAAAGCGTCGTGATCGGTCCCCAGAAAATAACAATGATGGCGACGACCAACAACGTGCCGATGATGGCGGCGATGGCCTGCATGAACTGCGCGAACCAGTCCCCCAGACCGCCGTCCGGCGTTGTATCCACCGGAGGCGTCAGACTGGGGATCACGTCGATCGGCGACGCCACCACGCCCAGAACCGTCATTTCTTCCCCTTTCTTCATCGATATGTCGATCACGTCAAAGTTCAGATAGACCGTCTCCCGCGCCAGATAGGCGTTGCTGTCCATCTCGTACCCGAAAGAATTTTCGTTGTCCAGTTCCGTCGCTTCGGCGTTGTAGTAACTGTCCACGGCAAAATGAAAAACGTACACCGTGCCGTTTTTACTGTGGGCGTCGTAATATTCTTTGAACTCGTCATAACAACTCTCGTCCAGCATGTAATCGGCTTTGACCTGCGTGGCGTTTTGACAACTTTCCACTTTCTGAATGACCCGGACTTCCCCGCCCTGGTCCTTGCCGAACGTATTATTCCAGATAGATTCCCAACTTGTATTGATCGACGTCAGATGAAACGTGTCGTCCGCCGTGAGCGTGATATCCGTCTCCTCGTCCGCTACCTGACTGAACAACTCCCGCGCGTAACGATTGTAAAGCAGATCGTCCTTCCCCTCAGAATAGTCCAGCATGTATTCTTGCAATGTCGTCCAGGGCACGACATAATCATCTGCGGAATTTTCAACGTCCATCCCTCCGTCCACCGGCAAGACGTAGTACAACGTCTTGATCTCGTTGTTTGTCAGATGACAAAAAATTCCGTTGTTTCGGATTTTTTTATTATAACTTTGCGAATATGTAATAATCAGAGGGTTCCATACCGTATTGACACCGGATCCCGTGAACGTGGAACGGGCGGTACCGAAGCCGTAACGAAGTTCCAAACCGTCTATATTTTGTCCGACATGTTGCCGCAGTTCGTTATAGACGGCCGTATTTCCTGTAACAAAGATCCCTTCCGTTACCGCTTCCAGGTATGAACAATGTACGGCGTACATGTCCCCATACTCTTCCACGACGTCGTTGGGGACAGCGAAATAAACACTTGCCAGCGTGTCCTGCACGTTCGGGGTGCCGTTCGTATATTCCGGACGATAAAAACCATGCTTGACATCCAGTTCCACTGTTTCCGTTTCCTCTCGGCTATATTCCAGTGTACTCTCTTCCGTCGCTTCCGCGCCGTACCCTTTCGCGTACCCGGACGCGTAATATTTATGAGAAACGCCGTAATCTTCCGCCATCGCCTCGCCGACTTCCCACAACTGCACCCCGGCGATGTCATAGCGCCGTTCGCCGTCTTCCGCGTCCTGGGCCAGCGCGTTCGCCAGGATCCGGTTCGCAGAATCGATCACCCGATATTTCAGGATCAGCCCCTCGATCGCGCCTTTGCTCGCCCCGCAGAAATGCAGTCCGACATTTCCGTGCTTCGTCGGCTCGCCGGCCGCGTCGTATTCCGTCGCCATGTTCACCACGTTGTCCCCGTCAACGTCGCGGAAATCCTGACGCTTCGGATTGTATATGTACAGGTACAGCGCGAAATTGACGTTTTCTTCCGCCTTTTCCGCAAACCCATATTCCATGAAATAAAACAGGGACGGATCCAAACTTGCGCTCGGCGTGATCGCCGACAGATCCAGCCCGGCCAGATCATCGTTGACGTTGGTATTGTCAAACGCGTTCGCGCTCGTTTGTATCTCTTCCGCACAAACGGAAACAGCGCTTACGGAATATCCCGCAAACGCTACCCCAAACGATAAAATCACCGAAAAAATCAAACTCGATACAAATCGGGCCACACGCATTTTCAATTGTCTCCTTTTATTTTACAAAACCTCTCCCGTCAGCTCTTCTACCAGATATGGCGCGATGACTTCCGCCTCTCGCTTATATCCCGCCGACGTGCTGTGCACCGTGTCTTTCAGGTACAGATCGTATTCCTCTTCCGTATTCCCCCAGGCTTCGTTGTAGAGGTCGATGAATCGCAAGCCGTAATATTCCGCGACTTCTCCCACCGCCGCGGCCTTCTCCGCCACGTCGTCCGCGCGGGGGCGGTGCGGGGACGCAAGCACGATCTTCACGTCCCCGTCCAAATCCCGCACTTTCTCCACGATATACTTGTACCCCGCGCAGACGCTCGCATTCTCCGCATTGCTCGGCTCGTCTTCCACGCTCCCGGGGACGCTCCCCGTGCTGTTGAACAGCCCCATCACAAACACCAGGTCGATCCCTTCCAGCGCGGCCTCCGTTACCTTCTCCGCAAACACGTTGATCTTTGTCCCGCCGACCGCAAGGTTTTCATAGCTCAGATATGTATCTTGATACACATAGTCCTGCCAATCCCCCGATTCGGACAGACTGTCCCCCAAAGTCAGCATGGTATACGCCGACAAATCTGCCAGCGTCGCCTCTTTCCGCTCGATCTCCACCAATTCCAGACCCGTCCAGTCCCCCCAGTCCGCCGTGTATTCGTTGTACATGCTCACAAAGACATAACTCGCGCCCGCGGGAATTGTAATCGGCATGCTCACCAGATCCGCAGTCCCGATGACGCATTCCGGATCCCATTCGCCTTCCGCCACCTGGTCCGATCTCGTCTTATAGACCACCTTCGATACGTCATGCACCTGTCCGTCATAGAGAAAACAATACGTCTTCCCCGCCTCTACGGGAATGCCCGTTTCCAACGTGGTATAGTCCGCGTTTGCGTCCGTGGAGCCCACATTGTTCAGATGACGACCTTCCAACAGCGTATAGTCCTTGATCAGGTTTTCGCTCACGATCGTATACCCCGCAAGAATGTCATCACCCGTTTCATCGTCATCTTCGTTGCCCGAACCGCTCCCGCTCGATTGAGAGCTGTCCGCGCCCGGCTCTTGCTCTTTCACCATTCCCGCCAGCCCTACGCTCAATGCCACTATGGCGGCAATCAGAAGCAACACAAGCAACCCTTGTATAATGCCCGTCCAAAATTTTTCCTTTTTTACGCCCATTCTTTTTCATTCTCCTTTCGCGGCGAAGTACTCGTGCGCCGCGACGTTGTAAAGATACATCGACTTGATCAGATCGTCGATCTTCTCGTCTTCCAAGGCCAGATACCGCGACGCCACCGAAAGGACACTGCGGCCGAACGTCAGTTCCGTCCCATCCGCTTTGTTCCGGATCGTAACCGTGTAATATCGGTCCAGATTGATCGCCGCGATGTTCTTCAACGTCAATATATCGCCGCTCGCTTCATACTCGATCCCGCCCGATACCGTGATCTCGTAATCGTCCCAGTCGTATCCTTCCGCAAATTCCGCAATGAATTTTAACCGCGCGGTCGAATCAAAGCCTAAAATCATCGCAGACAACTGCATGCCCGTCATGGACGTGAGTCCCGTTCCCGTTTCGCTGCTTTGCAACGCCGTCAGCGTTTCATCGGTAACATCGTCCACGGGGTTCTCCCCCGCCGCATACAGTCCCGCATTTACTGCCGTTTCCGCCGTCTCTGTGCCGTTATAGATCTGACAGAATCCCGCGTAATTCAAAAGCGCGCGGATCATCGCCTTTTCCGCGTCTAACCCGTTTCCGGAGAGGACCTCGTCGCAATAGCCCTTTACGCTCGCCGTGTACGCCGTCCCGACAGCTTGTCCCGCAGACGTGTACCTTTGCGCCGTCACGTCCCCCGTGAGCTGTAAAACCGTAACGTCAAAGCTGAAAATATATTTCCCGTCAGCGGCCACTTCCGCGTCCGCAAGGTTCACCCGCTCCGTTCGGTTATCGTACCGCATGGACACATACCCGCCCGCGGCCACGTCGGCATCCGTCAACGATAAACGAAAATTCAGGCCGATGTACTCGCCGATTGTCAGAGAGTATTCCGCACCGCTTCCCAGGGACAGTGCCGACATGGAATAATCCAGACCGCAACGCAAACAACTCTCCGCGCCGAACTCATGGCCCAACGCCGGGATCTCTTCCTGTTCTTTCAGGATCGATCCGCAAATGATACACGCTTCCCCTTCGGTCAGTCCCGGCTCCGTGCACGTCGGTTCCACGGCTTCCAGCTTTTTGGCAATGTGGAAACACTCGCCATTCTGATAGATCTGAAATGCCGCGGCGGCAAGCGCGCCGACGATTAACAGAATTAAAATAATAACCAGCGTTTTCAGCACGCCCGCCATCGCCTTCATGTCCTTTTATCCCCTCCTTTTCAATCAGCTCATACGCCGCGCTTTCCTTTTACACCGTTTCGGAAGAATCGGCGCCTTCCGTACGTTGATCTACCATCTCTATCGGATTGTCTTTCGTTTTAACAATCAGACTGTC
>CALWCO010000046.1 GCA_944376455.1 uncultured Clostridia bacterium | reverse complement strand
ACTCTATTTTACCACAGATTTGTATGAACTCCTTTTTTTTCTCTCCACTGTTGCACTTAATAGTATAATTCACCAATCAAAGAAAAAACGGCGCGGAATTATTCCGCGCCGTTTTTGTCGGGTTGTTTGTAGGAATAGACGGAGGCGACAATCATATCCGCCAGCTCGTTTTTCGGCTCTTTGCAATCGTTGTCCAGCCAATGCATGGATACGTTGAAAAGCATTCCCGCATAAAGATAGGGGAGATATTTGTTTTTGTCCGGATAGTCGCATTCGAAAGTTTTGATGAAATTCCGATTCAGATAATCGAGGTAAATGTATTCCAGACGAGCTTTCCGCAGCAGTTTGAAAGGTTCTTTGTTTTTTTCGAAGAGCGCAAGCGCATTGTTTACGAGTTTTATATAATCCTCCCGACATCTCGGGACAAATCGCTGAATGAAAATAAATTCTTTGGTATTGTGTTCGAAATAATAAATCAATATATCTTCTTTTCTTTTGAAATAGCGGTAAAAAGTCGCTCTGCCGACGCCTGCTTTCCTTGCGATGTCGGTAATGTTTATCGTTTCAAAATCATATTCGCTCATCAGTTTGAAAAGCGCCTGTACCATATAGAACTTTGTATATTCTTCGGGGGTGTATTCCATGATACAAAAACTCCTTTTGTGTCTTATTTACGCGGACAATTGCGGGGGAAGTGTCTCATTGCCCTTTCAGGCAGTTGATTTCTTTCCTTTTTTGCTATATGATACACTTGTCTTACGAAAAAGTCAACCGAAACGCGCGTCGGCGCTTGCGAGTAAGACGAAAAATCAACAAAACGGAGGCATATAAAATGCAGGAAAAGGATTTTGTGTCTTATGAATATAAGACGGTAACGGTAAAAGCAAAGGATCAGACGAAAGCGGCGGATATGTACGAGGCTTTCGGCTGGGAAATTACGGCGACGAGAGCGGTGGTGCCGGACGGGGTTGTCTTATCCCTGAAGCGCGACAGAAAACAGAAGCATAAGTCCGAGCTTGCAAAGCTCGAACGGCAGGCGGAAGCGATCTCCGATACGATCAGCGGACTGGAAAGCTCCAAAACGTTGGGGGGCGAGTATTTTTTCTTACATCTTCGGCATTGTAGCGGCGCTCGTTCTGGGCGGAGGCATGTGCCTTGTGATGCTGACGGAAAATAACCTTTCCGCGATGGTCGGAGGCATTTTGCTCGGCATTGTCGGCATTGTATTGTGTGCCGTCAATTATCCCGTCCACAGAAAAATAGTTGCAAAGAAAACCAGACAGATCTTGCCGATCATCGACGATAACGAAGAAAAACTCGCCAATCTCCTCGAAAAAGGCAACGAACTGTTGCGTGCGGATATCATTTGACCCGTCCGATCGCGACAAACAGTCCAAGGCGACGGCATGATTTTTGGCGGAAAACAGGAAAAAAGGGGCAGGCATGTCCGAAAAAAACAGGCTTTTGGCAACGCTTGTCTTTTTTCCGCCAAGGCAGCCGCAAAGCGATCGATTTGACGGAGTCCGATTTATGAGAAAACTGATTGCGAAATACAAAGAATTGTCTTTTCGAGAGAAGATTATTCTGAAAACGGGCATCGGTCTGTGCTTTTCGGCTGCTCTTGCCGTCGGAAAGTTCGTCATCGGGCTTTTGACCGATTACAGCCTTTGCGGCATTGCCGTCTATACCTTTGCCATTCTTCTGGCGAAATACCAATGCCTGTGCGGGATGCGCCGCGGGGAAGAAAAATCTTACGGGCGGCATATACGCATTTTCGTCTTTCTTTTCGTCGGCGGGTTGTTATACACGGCTTTCATGTCCAGACTGTTTTTTATCGAGCGGGAAAATACCGCATATTCTACCGATTATGTCATACTGCTTGCCTTGATTTCTTTCTGTGAATTGGGTTTTGCGCTTGCCGGACTGCTGCGCCGCCGCGATGCGGGGCATTACGAGCGAGGCTTGAGAATTATCAATCTGAATATTTCTTTGATCGCAATGCTGACGACGCAAATGATGATTTTGGATTATACCGGCACGTCCGGAATGGATATCGTCAATGCCTATACGGGCATGGCGGTCGGCGTATTTACGGCTTTGTGCGCGGTGTATATTCTTCTTGCGCCGAAAATTACCGTAATCGGCAGGGAACGCAACGTATTTTTATTGCGGGACGAAAAAAAGAACAAACTGATTTCCATGCAGTTTTCGGCGGCGGAAATAACTTTGTGTCGCAGTTTTGTTTACGGCGCGTATGTGTATCGCGCCGTCATAAAAAACCGAAAGATCGACGGGAAGATCGAACGCACGGCGTCGCTGTGGAAACGTATGCCCCTTATTCTCAAAATCATTTGTTGCGTTCTGTCTGAAATTTTATTGTTCGTATGGCTGTTCGGGCGTGTGGTGTTTTGGTGTCGTTCGTTATTTCTGCCCGAAAGACTGGAAAGAAAAATGAACCGAAACGGGTTTGTCCGAACGGAGGATCCCGATTGAAAAAAGGAGGCGGTTGCCTGTATAAGGGCAACCGCCTCTCTTCATTGACGCAAAAAGAGCCGTCCCCGCAAAAAGAGGGGCGGCTCTGTAAAATGATAAACCAAACGCCAAAAATATGTTGCGCCGCTGAAATAATATCTAAAATAAACTTATAACTATTTTCTTTTTCCGTTTGGCATAAGCGCACGCAAATGCGGCACCTCCTGTTTCATGTTTTACCCCTGAAATAATATAATCGGATATCTCAACCATTTTTTTATTTGTGTAAGATATTGCAAAACGCGGCGGGACAATCTTATCGAGTAAATAAACGCAATCGTCGAAACAAGAGGGCAATATAAAATCCTCTCGGGGATGATAAGATAAAACCATAGTGTTTATGATTGGAGGGTAAATCTGTTTTATTTCCGAAACAAGTCTTGCGCAAAGCCTGTCAAATTCGCCGCGATATCCCGAATAAAATTGTGTTACATCTTTTTTTTCAATCAATTCCGATATATAATCCGTTATAATGCTCTCATATCGGGAATACGGGAAACATCTGTGTCCAAAAAAAGCACAAGCAGCCAACTTTTTTCTCCTCAATCGCTAAAAAATAAACTTTATAAGTGAAATTATAACATAACCTTCAAAAAAAGAAAAGCAAATACAAAGAATAATCGTAGTATTTTAATAAAAAGTAACCGTTGTATATTGCGGCTGGCCGTGGTGTAAAATAGTAGGGTAATATTCGTAAGGGGTATTCGGCGTTGAAAATTCAGGAAAGAATTTTGCAATTATGCAAAGAAAGAAATTGGTCGTTGTATAAACTTGCGCACGAAGCGGGCATATCCGAAACAACGGTGTACGGTTGGTTCAACAAAAATGAATTTACGCCGTCGCGCAGTTCCATTGAAGACATTTGCTCTGCTTTTGAAATTTCGGTGGCGACCTTTTATAACGACGTGGATTTGGACAAGCTGACGCCGCAACAGATCGAACTTTTGGCGCTGTTTGAAAAAGTGCCTGATGCAAAGAAATCCGTGGTGATAGACATTGTGCGTTCTTTTGCGAAGGGAATTGAAGGATGAATTGTCAAACTAATAGCAACACCTTGAGAGATGTTCTTGGAATAAATCTTGCGGAGTTCGGAAAAGCAAAACTTTCTTGGGCCTGGCGTTGATTAACGCCGGGTTCTTTTTCGGTGTCGCGGTACTGACTCGCGAAAGATTTCTGCCTTTCGGGTAAAATTCCCGCAGCAAACCGTTGCTTCGGATAAAAAGTTGTTGTGCGTTGACGAAAAACAAATTAAAGATTTCGGACAGAATATGTATTCGGATGCAGAACAGTAACAGGTAATTTATTTTTAAGCGCATATTTAACGGTACTGCTTGTTCCGCTACTCGTTCCGTTCCATACGGCGACAACACAGTCTGAATGTTCTACCATATAACGATTGCGTCTTTGCATACAATCAGAGGTGTAGGCGTCTTGCAAAGTTACAACTTTATCACACTGTTTTAAGATGGAATTACATCGGGATATTTGTTTATCGTTCCATTTACAAGATTGATTGGAGTACGGGACAATAGCATATAAGGATATATTCGGAAACTCCTTGTCAAGCGTTTCCATATGGAAACTAAATATTTCTGTCTTTGCATTATACTTTTGTCATAGCGTTTATCGCTGGAAACAGAGGAATATTATGAGATTGATTGAAGCCATAGGAATGAGGTTGGACAGGTTAATAAAATCAAGAGATAATTTAACCGAATACGAATTAGCCAAACAAGCAGGTATGCCGCGTTCAACCGTTTGGAAAATTATCCATCCCGATTTGACAAAAGTAAAGACCGTAAAAGTCGATACACTTTATCAAATTGCAGATACTCTCGGAATAAGTTTGAAAGAATTTTTTGACGATCCATTATTCGACGATATAAGCGATTAAAAAAACAACCCCGAAAATCGAGGCTGTTTTTCTATCCATAAAGATAAATAGAAGTAGTGGTTTATAAATCGTTAAATATCAAAATTAGCGTTGGTTCTACACGAGATTTGGAATTTTTATTAGAACAGAGCCATTTTTCAGGTTTTTCGGCGAATAAATGCAGGTCATAAAAAGTCTGATTTGTTCTAATAAATTTTCGGAATTTTATTAGAACAAACATCCAAGCGAACGAACCAACCCCTAAAACAGCAAAAAACATAGAAAAAGCGGTCAAAATCAGTCGATTTTGACCGCTTTTGGCGCGCCGTAAGAGATTCGAACTCCTGGCCTTTGGTTCCGTAGACCAACGCTCTATCCAGCTGAGCTAACGGCGCATATGCTCTTGAAAAGTACAGGTATTATTATATTGCTTTCCAAAACGTTTGTCAATTGTTTTTGCGCGCAAAATCAAATATTAACATTTTTTTCGGAATTGTTCATAACTTTTTTCGGTTTGCGCATACTATTCGTAAAAAAATTGTCAAAAAAGGAAGAAAAACGTTTGTTTTGTGGACAGATGTGCACAAAATGTTGATAACTTTTTCGTATTTTGCATATATTCATGAAATTATCCACAGTATGCAGGGTGCAGATGTTGATAAGTGTGGACAACCGTTTCCGCCCTTAAGATATGTTTTTTGAGGGTAAAATATTCCGTTCGGGAAAATTTTCGGCGGTGGGGCGCGGCGGCGAGGGCGCGGCGCGGGGGCAGGCAAAGGAAAGTGCGTGCAAAGGCTTGTCTTTTTGCGGGAAATATGCTATAATGGCAAAAAATAAAATCAAAACAAAAAAGGAGTTTTAAGATATGAGCGAACAGAAAATCACGAAGGATACGGTCGTGGCGCAGATCCCCGAACTCAATCCCGCGGCGGTGGACGTGTTGTGGAATTTGGGAATGGGCTGTGTGCACTGCATCATGGCGGATAACGAAACGGTGGAAGAGGCTGCCGCCGCCCACGGTTTCAACCTCGACGAACTTTTGAAAGTGCTCAACGAAGCCAAATAAAAAAGTAAAATAACAACAATGCAAGCGGGGCGGATGAAATGCGTTTTCATCCGCCCCGCTTGTTGAATGCCGCCGGGCGCACACGGAAAAAATTTTTCAAAAAAACCGATTCGATGCAATAAAACGCCCCGTTCGTTTGTTGAATGGGTGAAAGGTGGGAAATATTTTGAACAAGAGAGAATTGGACAAATACATGACCGACACGGCGCGGGGGGACGAAGAGGCGTTCGGCCTGCTTTACGAGCACACCCGTCGGGGCGTCTATGCGTTCGTTTGCGGGTACCTGAAAAACGAACAGGACGCCGAAGACGTCACGCAGGACGTGTACATCCGCATCCGCCGCAACGCCTGGCAGTACAAAGCGGGCACGGACGCGCGGGCGTGGATGTTTCAGATCGCCAAAAATCTTTCTTTGAACCGTCTGCGGGAAAGAAAGCGGGAAGTTCCTCTACACGAGCAGAGAGAGGATGCCATGCCCGTACATAACCTGCCGCAGGGGGAGGTGTTCGACGTCATGAAGAGGACGTTGGACGCGCAAGAATGGGAGATCGTCGTGTTGCATCTCTTATGGGGTTACCGTCACCGTGAAATCGGGGAGAAACTTTCTCTTCCGACGGGCACGGTCACTTCCAAATATAAGCGCGCCTTGGAAAAGATAAAAAGAGCGTGGGAGGAGTCATAAGTATGACAGAGAAAGAATTGAGAAAAAAACTGAATGAAGAACTGGGCAAAATGACGCCTCCCGCAGATGAAAAAATCCTGTCGCAACCCATTGTCGTACGTGCGCCGCTTTCGTCGGAACCCGCCGCAACGCAGTCGAGGCGGACGGAATCCGCAGTGCGGAAAACGTCGCGTTTTGCGGGAACAATGCGGGGGCGCATCGCCGCCGTGGCTATGGCGGCGGCTGTCGCGCTGTGCGTGCTTCTGGGCGTTTTCTTCCTGCCCGTTGCACTGCCGCATGCATCTTACGGCACACTGGTGGTGCAGATCAATCCCGCGGCGGCCTTTGCGGTCGACGAGGACAATAAAGTCGTCAGCGTGTCGGCACTGAACGCCGATGCGGATATTCTGCTCGCCGACGAGGAGTTTCTGGACGCTCTGACGGGTGTTCCCGCAGAGCAGTCGGTCGCCGCCTTTGCCGTCCGTGCCGAGGAAGCGGGCTTTTTGCAGGACGGCGGGAAAGTTTCCGTTTCGGCCGCCACGGAGAGCGAAAAGCAGAGCCAATCCCTTCTGAATTCGGTCGAGCAAGGTCTGAACGATTTCTTTTCGTCGACGGGATTTGAAATTTCGTTTGAGGGCGTTGCCGCAGGCATGGAGCAGGTCTGTGACCTCATCGGCGTGCAGGCGCAGTCGCTCGGCGAACTGGTCGAAAAAATCCGATCGATGCCCGCATATACGTTTGCAAGGGACATTGCGGGGCTGAACGCGGAGGAGCTTGCCGCCTTATATGAGGAGCGCGTCGCGCACGGACTGTATAAGGATACGGTGTCGGCGCTGTTGGAAGAATGTTACGAGCGGGTGCAGGCTCTGGACGAAATGGACGCGCTGAACGAAGAGATTGCGGCGGATGCGCAAAATCCCGCCCTTGTGGCCAAGGACTATTGGAGCGTGCGCAGGTTTTACGACGACGCGGACATGAATCCCGCGTTTGCCGAAAAAATGGCGCGCATGGACGCGCTGATCGCGTCGTATGCCGAACGCTTCGGGCGGGAGACGGACAGTTACGCTTCGTTCCTCTCCGAAAAAATTCTCTACAGCGGCATTTCTGCCGTATCCGAGCAGATCGCATCCTGGCTCTCCGATTTCACGGACTATCTCTTTGACTTACAGCTCGATTATATTTTCACCCTGCTTGACGACGTGTTTGCCGATTTTACCGAACAGTTGTCCGCCCTGTATGACAGGGGCATGCCCGAAACGGCCGAGGAATATATAGAACAGACCCGAGAGGCTTGTCGCCTGTGCGGACTCTATCTGACGGGCGGCGCGCAGGCGTGAGGCGCGCAACAAGGCGCGCGGCGTGCGCGGGCGAAACCGAGACCGAAAGGGCATAAAAAAATTTTTTTGACCGGAATGCAACAAAACGGACGGGAGATGTGTTTAATGATTGAAAGCGATCGATAAGGGATCGGAAATCTCAAGAAAGAGGTGATTTTTCATGAAGAAACTGTTTCGCGGTATTATGGCGACGGCACTCGGCGTATGTATGGCCGTTCCGTTCGTTGGCTTTGCGGCCTGTGCGCCGCAGGATGATGGCGCGGCCAAATCATATGTCGCGCTGGACATCAACCCCTCGGTGGAACTCATTCTCGATAAAAACGACGACGTACTCTCCGTGACCGCCGCCAACGAGGACGCGCGCGTCCTGTTGTACGGCGAAAGCGGCATCGTCGGGGAACACATCTCCGTTGCGGTGGACCGCATCGCTTCCTTGGCGGAGGAGTACGGTTATCTCAGCGAATCCAACGCCGTGATCGGCGTCAATGTGTCCAGTGCGCTCGGAGAGGGGCGCGAGGCGCAGTTGCAGAGCTCGATCAACACGCAATGCGCCGCCACGTCGGAGTCCTTTGACTTCTCCGTGACCATGAGTACGGAAGGGGCATGGTCGGTTTTACGGGCACTGACCGATCTCAAGGCGGAGTATCCCGACAATGAAGAGATACAGGATCTGACCGTCGCCCGTTTCCGCGTCATTCTCTCCGCGCAGGAAGGGAATCCCGCGCTGACGGTGGAGGCGGCCGTCGAAATGGACGAAGAAGAACTGTTGCAGATGGCGGCAGAGGCGGCGGAGCGCATTGAGGTGTATGCCACCGAAGCATATAACGTGGCGGTTGCGGCGGCAGAACGGGCTTACGAAAAGACCAAGGCGGCCGTTTTGCAGACTTCGCTCTCCGCGCTGTACACCCTGCATTCTTCCGCCGAGGGCGCGATCTATAATATGTATGCGACGGCGGCATACGGACTGAATTTCATCGCCGATGCGGCGGAATATGCGGCCCAAATCGGCAACGCGCCTTTCACGGAGGAACAGATTGCCCGCGTTTGTGCGGCGTTCGGTCTGGACGAGACGGAAAAGGCTGTTTTGGAAGATGCCGACGGACAGGTGACTTTGAACAGCGTGCTTGCCTATGCCGACCGTCTGTTCAAGAACTCTCCCGCGGGGCAGTCGCTGGAAGAGATGAAAGCGCGCCTGGACGCCGAGCTCAAAGAGGTTGCCGCCGAAGTCGCGGCGGAGATTTCCCGCCTGTCTGCCGAATATCGCGAAGAGATCGAGGCGGTGCTGGACACGGCGGAACGCTTTGCCGATACGGCGGGGTTGTTTGTCCCCGAATGGTTGGAAAATTATTTTGACGAATTTGCCTCCATGCTCACGACGTTGCGCGCCTCTCTGCTGGACGGCATGACCGTGGAAAACCTGCGCGAAGCGGCAACGATGTTCGAGGAGAAAAAGGCGGAAGTCGAAGGGACGATCCGCACCAACCTGAGCGAAGAGACGTTGGCCGAAATCGATGCCGTGCAGGCAAACATCGAAGAACGTCTGGACGCCGCCAAGGCGGCGTTGGAGAAGGCCGTCGAAACGGCCAAAGAGCAAGCTGAGGCCTATCTTGCGGCCTGCAAGGCGGCCAGAAGAGAGGGGACGGCATGATTCCCCTTGATCGGAGCGGACTGTCTGTGTTGTTTTGATTTCACTCATCATAACTTTATATTTCCCAAAGAGAGCGGGCGGGAGGAAACTCCCGCCCGCTCTCTTGGATGAAAGCAGATAACGCAAATACAGGGGCGGGAGAACAGGAACGCTGTTCCCCTCGCCCCCCTGTATTTTTGGTTCTTTCTTAATCAATACTTGCCCGCGGGGGCTGTTTCTTTCGTCTTTCCGTTTGCTCCGCTTTCTCCGTTTTTTTCATTTTTCCCGACCATGCCCGCGTTTAACGTGCTTTTGTGCCCCTATGGGGCGCTTTTCGTCTTGCGGGCGTCTTTTTGTTTTCTTTTTTTGTGAGGGAAAACATGACGGGAAGGCGGCATGTCCGCGTTTTCGAAGGAATATATACGCGCGCGGGCGAGCGCGTGTACAATAAATAATGGGGATAGAATAGGGGCGAAAGGGAAGGCGATAGAGGGCGGTAAACAAGAGGCGGTGTGAACGGAGGAGGACGTGTGCGTGCGCAAACAGGGAGCGCAAATACAGAGCGACAAACGGGGGGACGGCGCGAGGAAGGAATGAGCGAACGGCGCGGGGCGGCATGGTCTGCGCCGCCACGCGTCGCCTGCGGACTCTGCGCGGCGAGCGTCAGCGAGCGGGGGAAAGAGAACGGGCAGAATGTGCCGCCGCGAACAGTGTCTTTACAAATGATGTTTTTGCGGACGGGAAAAACGGACGGAGACGGGAAAACGAGCGCGGCGGAGAAAGAGGGACGGAAAAAGACGTCCGAAACAAGGGGGAAAAGCGGGAACAGACGAAAAAACAGGCGAAAAACCGCGCAAAGTGCCCTTTGAAAGGGGTATAAACCGCCCGAAAAGAGGCAATAACGGCAGAAAGGGCGTAAAAAAGCAAAAAATTCAAAAAAATTATAAAAAATCGTGAAAATTATTTGACATCGCGTTGACTTTTTAATATAATGAATAGGCTGTCTGATTATGCGTATAGGGTTGAAGCGTGAAGTTACTGCAAATCCGAGGTTCTCAAAACCCGCCTCGGCAGATAATTTACGCCGACAAAAGTGGAAGCGAGACTTCTGCGACTAACCGAGTTTTGGCAGAAAACGCCGGGACAACGAGCGTTTTTATTTACGTCAGGACGCGATACGCACGGATATGTTGACAGACAAATAAAGAAAAGTTAGTATAAAAAAGGAGCAAAACAATGGCAGGACAGAAAATCAGAATCAAGTTGGCGGCTTATGAACACGAGCTGGTGGACCAGGCGGCAAAGCGCATCGTCGAGACCATGCAGAAGAGCGGTGCGAAAATTTCCGGACCCATTCCGCTGCCCACCGAGAAAGAAGTGGTGACCATCCTCAGAAGCCCCCACAAAGACAAGGACTCCCGCGAGCAGTTCGAACTGCGCACCTATAAGAGAATCATCGACATCTATTCTCCCAACGCGAAACTGCTCGACTCCATCCACCTCCCCGCGGGCGTGGACGTCAAGATCAAACTGTAAGTTCAGGCAATCATACGGATACTTGCAGGGCAGGTATCGTAAGAAATAAAAAAATATTTTCGGAGGTGAACTTTATTTATGGCAAATAAAGCAATCATTGGCCGTAAGGTGGGGATGACCCAGATGTTTACGGCGGACGGGAAGATGCTTCCCATCACGGTAGTCGAGGCGGGTCCCTGCCCGGTGGTGCAGGTCAAGACCGTGGAGAAAGACGGTTATGCCGCCCTCAAGCTCGGTTTCATCGAGACCAAGGAACAGGCACTGAACAAGCCCGAACTCGGACAGTTCAAGAAAGCGGGCGTTAAACCGCACAAGGTTTTGAAAGAAGTCAAAGTTGACAATGCGGAGAGCTTCTCCGTGGGCGACGTGCTCAAAGCGGACGTGTTCGCGGCGGGCGATAAAGTGGACGTATCCGGCGTCACGAAGGGCCACGGTTTCTCGGGCGTCATCAAGCGCTGGAACCAGCACCGTCTCAAAGAGACGCACGGCGTCGGCCCTGTACACAGAGAGCCCGGCTCCATGGGCGCAAACTCCAGCCCGAGCCGCGTATTCAAGCATAAGAACCTGCCCGGTCAGTACGGTGTGGAAAACGTCACCATCCAGAACCTGGAAGTGGTGAAAGTGGATGTGGCGCGGGGCGCTCTCTTCATCAAGGGCGCGGTGCCCGGCCCCAAAGGCAGCGTGGTCACCGTTGCGACCAGCGTCAAGAGCAAATAAGGAGAGTGAAGAACGATGCCGAATATTAAAGTATATGACATGAAGGGCGCCGAAGTCGGCGAAATGACCCTTTCCGACGAAGTATTCGCGGTGGAGTACAACGAAGCATTGATCCATCAGGCCGTCGTCACCTATCTCGCCAATCAGAGACAGGGCACGAAGGGCACGCTGACCAGAAGCGAAGTCGCCGGGGGCGGTATCAAGCCCTGGAGACAGAAGGGGACCGGCCGGGCCCGTCAGGGTTCCATCCGTTCGCCTCAGTGGAAGCACGGAGGCGTTGTCTTCGCTCCCAAGAGCAGAGATTACTCCAAGAAGATGAACGTTTCCGCCCGTCGCGGCGCGCTCCTCTCCGCGATCTCCAAGAAACTCGCGGACGGTGAACTGGTCGTCGTGGACGAGCTGAAAGTTTCCGCTCCCAAGACCAAGGAAA
>CALWCO010000045.1 GCA_944376455.1 uncultured Clostridia bacterium | reverse complement strand
TTGGGCGGTTTAACGGGCAGTAATTGTTGTCTTCGTAAAACGCGCCATAACGACACGATAGAGCGGGAATAACCGCGTTTTCTGAGTTTTACCCAAAACACGACAAGTCCCGCATTGGGATTTCGTCTGCGCATGTCGTTAATGAGTTTGAGTTCATTCTCGGTATGTTGGTTGGGGTGATGATGAGGTCGGCGCGATTTGTCCTGTAAAGATGCGGTTTGCCCGTTGAAACGAGCGCGCCAGCGATAGACAGAGGCACGGGATACATCAAAACGGCGGACAGCGGCGGGGACGCCGAAATGAAAAGAATAGGTAATAACCGATTGACGGAAGAGGGCGATTTGTGATATAGTTTTCATGAGTAACAACCTCGTTTGTTGAGAGTTTTTTTGTGGTGATTAAACTATATCACAAACTTCTTGGTTTGTTACTCTTTTTTTATGCTCTCTGTCTCACTTCTATTGTAATCATACAATACGGCAAAAAATATGTCTGTAAAATCCTTGACATTGCCGAAAAAATCCTTTATACTTATACACAAGAAAGGGAGTAGTCCTCACGGTGAAGGCAACAGCACCCGACAAAAAAAGTCGGTGTTTTCATCGGTTTCGCGCAAAGACGAAATGACAAGACTTTCGGTCACGGACCGGGAGTCTTTTTATTTTTACGAAAAGAAAAAAGGAGACAAAAAAGAATGAGCCAATTCAGTCAATCGCGCCAAGAAATTCTCGACGAACTGCAGACCGACCCCGAACGCGGTCTGAGCGATGCCGAAGTCGACGCGCGCCGCGCAAAGTTCGGTGAAAACCGCATGGCCGACCGAAAGAAAAAATCGCTTTTCATCCGATTCATCGAGCAGTTCAAGGATGTCATGATCGTCATCCTGCTCATCGCGGCCGTAGTATCCTTCATCGTCGCATGCGTGGAAGGCGATCCCATGGAATTCATCGAACCCGCGCTCATCGTCTTTATCGTCGTGCTGAACGCGATCATGGGCATGTTGCAGGAAAGCAAGGCGGAGAAGGCGTTGGACGCGCTGAAAAATATGTCCGCGCCGCATGCGCGCGTTCTGCGGGACGGGAAGGAAAAAATTGTGCAGGCGTCCGAACTGGTGCCGGGCGACATCATCCACCTGGAAGCGGGCGATTTCGTGCCCGCCGACGCCCGCCTGCTCAAGAGCGTCAATCTGAAAAGCGAAGAGTCCGCACTGACGGGCGAATCCGTCCCCGCCGAGAAAAACGCAGAAGCGGACGTTGCCGACGGAGCCTCGGTGGGCGACAGGGTCAATATGGTGTTTTCCGGGTGCCCCGTCACTTACGGCACGGCCAAAGCCGTCGTGACCGCCACGGGCATGCAGACGGAAACGGGCAAGATTGCAGGGCTTTTGAGCGGAGAACAGGAGTCGAGAACCCCGTTGCAACAAAAGCTGTTCGATCTCGGAAAAATCCTCGGCATCGTCATGCTCATCGCCTGCGCCGTCATTTTCGTCATCGGCATCATTGCCAAGCAGGACATCATGGAAATGTTTATGACGGCGGTCTCCCTGGCCGTCGCCGCCATTCCCGAAGGTCTCCCCGCCATCGTCACCATCGTGCTCTCGCTCGGGGTTACGCGTATGGTCAAACAAAACGCCGTCATCCGCCGCCTGCCCGCCGTCGAAACGCTGGGCAGTGCATCCGTCATCTGTTCGGATAAGACGGGTACGCTGACACAGAACCGCATGACGCTGATGAAACTCTATGCCGACGGCGGAGAAGTGTGCGACTGCAACGCATCTTACGCCGAAAAAGAAACCCGCCTTCTGGAATGCGCCGCCCTCTGTTGCGACGGCACCGTGCGGTTTGAGGGCGAAAAGGACATACGCATCGGCGATCCCACCGAAACGGCCATCCTCATGGAGGCGCACAAAGCGGGTCTGCCGCAGGACGGGTTACGGGAAAAATATCCCCGCCTCGCGGAAATCCCCTTCGACTCCGACCGTAAACTCATGACGACCGTCAACCGCATGAACGGCAAGATTGTCGTCATCGTCAAGGGCGCGTTCGACATTCTCGCTTCCCGTTGCGTTGCGGGAGATCTGGAACGGGGCAAGACGATCACCGAGCAAATGAGCGCCTCTGCTCTGCGTGTGCTTGCCGTCGGGGTCAAAGTTCTGGAAAATATGCCCGAAGAGATCTCCACCGCCGCACTCGAAAACGGATTGACCTTCCTGGGCCTCGTGGGCATGATCGATCCGCCCCGTCCCGAAGCGAAAGACGCTGTCGCCGTCTGCCGCCGCGCCGGCATCAAGCCCGTCATGATCACGGGGGATCACATCATCACCGCATCCGCCATCGCGCGCGAACTCGGAATATTACAGGAAGGCGACCGCGCAATTACGGGCGCACAGCTCGACGGCATGACCGACGAGGAATTGGACCGCGAGGTGAGAAACATCTCCGTGTATGCCCGCGTATCGCCCGAGAATAAGATCCGCATCGTCAAGGCGTGGCAGAAGAAGGGAGAAGTCGTCGCCATGACGGGCGACGGCGTGAACGACGCGCCCGCGCTCAAAGCCGCCGACATCGGTTGCGCCATGGGCGTGACGGGCACGGACGTTGCGAAAGAGGCTTCCGACATGACCCTCACCGACGATAATTTCGCCACCATCGTCTCCGCCGTCAAAGAGGGCCGCAGCATCTATGCCAACATCAAAAAAGTCGTCGGCTTCCTGCTCGGTACAAACATCAGTGAAATCATCACCGTGTTTCTTGCCATGATCCTCTGGCAAGTCTCCCCCTTCAATTCCATTCAGCTGCTCTGGATCAATCTGATCACCGACTCCCTGCCCGCCGTGGCACTCGGCATGGAAAAGACCGAATCGAACATCATGAACCGCAAACCAAAACCCCGCGGCGAAGGGTTATTTGCCAACGGATACGGATTGCAGATCATCTTGCAGGGCTGTATGTTCTCCGCGCTGACCATCGCCGGATTTTTGATCGGACGGTTCATGACGGGCAACGATGAAGGCGGCGGCACGCTGGCGTTCTTGGTGCTTGCCTTCGGAAAGACCTTGCACGCTTACAATATGCGTTCTTCCCGCTCGCTCTTTGCCACGGGATTCTTCGGCAACAAAACGCTCAACCTCGTCGTGCTCGCCTCCGCCGCACTCATTGCCTTCCTGCTGTTCGTGCCCGGCGTCGTCACCGTGTTCGGCATGACATACCTGCCCTGGCAGTGCTATCTCATCGGGCTCGGGCTATGCCTCGTCCCCTTCGTCGTCATGGAAATCGCCAAAGCCGTCGTCCGTGTTCACCGGCTGCGCAAGGAAAAGAACGACAACGACCGCTAAAAAGAAGTGAACCTTTCAAGGGCAAAGAAATCCCGGTCCCGAAAAAACAAGAAACCGGAACCGGGAAAAAGATTTTATTTTTTCATATCAAAACGGGGGCGGCTTAAAAAGCCGCCCCCGTTTTGATATGTTTTCTTTATTCATTCTTCAAAAACGGTCACACCGTCGAAAAATCCGAGTTCGCGCATGGCAACCAGCGCCGCATTGGTCGGCTCGCCGAAGAAAAACTCCGTCTGTCCCTGCGTGCAGGAGAGGAAACTCGTCGATTCATATCCGCCGACTTGCACGTCATACATCCAGAACAACACTTCCACAGGCGTTCTGTGCGGTAAAACGACAATATTTTCTTCTGCAAAATATGCCTGCAGCTCTTGATCGGCAGGATAGGAAGGATGCCCCTTAAAGAAGAGGTACACGCTGATTTCGCCGATTTTATATTCGTTTCCGTCAACGACAACACGATCGGCATCTGCCGCCACGGTGTACTCTTTCCCTTTGAAGAACACTTTTGTTTGATCTTCCTGTGAACGGGTCGGCGTATAATACGCGATGGTCTGATCGATAAATGTCTGATTGTGCTCCAACCCGTCATAACTCGTACCCAAAATGAGGACAACCGGTTTGTCCCTGTCCGACAGCTGTGAATCAAAATATGCCACGGCGTCTTCCAACGTTTCCAAAGTATCGCTGTCCACCAAGGCGTTCGCGAGAACGACTTTCTGATATGCCGCTCTCGTCCGGGCATCAAGCCCGTCATACATGGCTTTCGGATCCTTTTTAACGATATTCATGTTGTATCTCTGTGCGTTCAGCGTTTCGGAAAGGTCGTTTTGAAGATAATCGGGATGCTGCATCCAATAGGAAACGTTGCTGAATGTGGAAACATAGAACGCATATGTCTCCAGATCCAGCGCCTGGCCGTTCTTATCGCCGAAGTAGCAATAGTCGTCATCGTCGCGATGATCTTCATAGGCCTGTTCTATGGTGTTCCACATATCCGCCTGTTCCAAATAGGATTGCTCCGTGATTTCCTGATACAGACTGTATGTGCCCGTACCGTCAGAAAGCAGCGTCACCTGCAGGTCTTCAAAGTCAACGCCCGCCGCGACGAAAATATCCAGAATAAAGCGTACCCGCAAATCGTCGCAAAAAAGACGGAATTTCGCCGCTGGATTGGAGAGACGTATGTCCCGCACTTTGTCGCGGATCTCCTGATAATCGATCTCGCTGTCGGCATTGCTTTCAGACTGCGACTCAAAATAGTGAATGTACTCCGCGGAGTATTCATAACTGATGGTGTTCCCGCGCAAAAACCACATATATGTATTCGGGTTCTGATTGGTATACGCATTCAGCGTGGCATACAACGTCGGCATGGTGCCGAGAGTGATGTAAAAATCATAAGTTTCGCTGTCATACTGCGCATTTTCGGCCTTTTCGAGCCAGTCTTTCAATGTGGCGTTGTTCGAAAACGCCAACCATGCGGACAAGGCAAACACCGCCGCAAGCATCCAACCCAGTGCCATACAGACGGCCACGGCCGCCTTTTTTGCTCCGTTTTTCATAACTTAATCTCTTCTCCTTCTTCCTTATAATTCAGATTTGAAAGGCGTTCTCTTGCAAAGATGCCTTTCTTTTCCGTTTACCGGCCAATAAATTTATATCCTGCGATACGTCGTCAACAGTCCTTTCAGCCGCATGGCGTCGGACTCCGTCGGGAGCGTTTTCAGACGGAAACGCCAGTTGACCTCGTTCGTGGAAGGCGTATTCATGCGCGCCGAATTGTCCAGAAACAACAGATCCTGCACGGGCGCGATCGCCAGACAGGCATCGCATTGGAAAAGCAGGTGCAAGAGCGCGTCCGCAGTATCTTTGTATCCCCGCAACGCGTGCGACAGATTGCGGCTCTTCAATGCGGCGCGGATATTCTTTTTCACGTAACTTAAAAAAGAGGGATTCTGACGCTTCAGATAACCCACGGCCGTATCGTTGTCGTGCGTCCCCGTATAGCATACGCTGTTGTGCCCGATGTTTTTGGGCAGATAATCGTTCTCCCCGCCCTCAAAAGCAAAGAGCAATATCTTCATGCCGGGAAAAGCGGTATCTTTGAGCAGTTTGCGCACCCCGTCGTCCATGACGCCGAGATCCTCGGCGATGATGTTCAGTTTTCCGAGACGCTTTTCCGCCGCTTTGAAAAGAGCGCTCTTCGGTCCGTCGCACCAACGCCCGATGACCGCGTTTTTATTCCCCGCGGGAATGGCGTAATACCGATCCAACCCGCGGAAATGATCGACGCGCACCACGTCGAACGCGTCGAACGCCGCGCGCAAACGATTGATCCACCAGGCATAGCCGCTTCTCTTATGTCTTTCCCAATCGTATAAAGGATTGCCCCAAAGCTGACCCTCCGCCGAGAAATAATCGGGCGGACAGCCCGCCACTTCGGTCATCGCACGGTTCTTGTCCAGCTTGAAAAGCTCGGGCATGCTCCATACGTCCGCACTGTCATAGGCGACATAGAGCGGAATATCCCCGATGAGGGAGATCCCGCGTTCGTTGGCGTATTTTCTGAGTGCGTGCCACTCCTCGAAAAATTCGAATTGCAGCCACTGCCAAAAGAGATATTCCTCCTCGTTGGCGGCGATATATTCTTCCACCGTCCTGCGGTCGTTGAACTTGAATTTTTTGTCCCACTCGGCAAAACTGCGGCCGCCGAATTTTTTCTTGATCGCCATGAACTCGGCATAGGCGCGAAACTCGCCCTTTTCGACGAACGAACGGAACTTTTCGTTTTCTTTGTCAAAACGAGAAAAAGCCTTGCGCAAAACGGGATAACGCTTTTGATATAACTTCGCGTAATTGACCGATTTTGCGGGCATGGTTGCCCGATTTAATTCGAAATCAGTCAACAGCCCGTCGGCATGCAATTTTTCCGGATCGATGAAATAGGGATTGCCCGAATTGCTGAAAACCGACTGATAGGGCGAATCGCCGAATCCCGTCTGCACCAACGGCAACACCTGCCAGTATTTCACGCTCGCTCTTTGCAGAAAATCGACAAACGCATACGCCTCCTTCCCCAGCGTCCCGATGCCGTATTTGCCGGGCAAGGAAGATATGTGCAACAGTATCCCCGCCGCACGCGCCCCCCGCGCGTTGATCGGTTGAAAATCTTTCTCCATTCCCCTTTTTACTCCTTTGCCCGCCCCCGATCTCTTTATCGGAAAGAATTTGCGAGCGTTTTCTTCTCGTTCTGTCCTGCGTACGGAATACGCGCGGTGCATCGGCACCGCGCGTTAAAAAAGTCCGTAAGGACGACTTTATTTCTTTTCAGACAACAATTTCTCGATGCGCTCGCACGCCTCGCGTGTGGTCTCCTCGCTGCCGAACGCCGTCAGGCGGAAGAAACCTTCGCCGTTCTTGCCGAATCCGCTGCCGGGCGTACCGACGACCTGGATTTCGTTCAAAAGCAGGTCAAAAAAGTCCCAGCTCTTCATGCCGTTCGGGCACTGCAACCAGATGTACGGCGAATTTTTGCCGCCTGTATAAAAGATCCCCAGTTTGTCCATCGTGCCCGCGATGATCGCCGCATTTTTGCGATATACGTCGAGATTGGCGCGGATCTGCGCTTCGCCCTCTTCGGTGAACACCGCCGCCGCACCGCGCTGTACGATGTAGGATACGCCGTTGAACTTGGTCGTCTGCCGACGGAGCCAGAATTTATTGCAACTCATGCCGTCAAACACGAGCGACTGCGGCACGATCGTATAGCCGCAACGGGTCCCCGTAAAGCCCGCCGTCTTGGAGAAAGAGCAGAGCTCGATGGCGCAATCCTTGGCACCCTCCACCTCATAAATACTGCGGGCAACGCCCTCGGTCGCAAAGCATTCATATGCCGCGTCATATAAAATGACGGCGTTATTTGCGCGCGCATAGTCCACCCACTCTTTGAGCTGTGCCGCCGTATATGCCGCGCCCGTGGGATTGTTTGGAGAACAGAGATAGATGATGTCCGCATGCACGCTCTCATCCGGCATGGGCAAAAAACCGTTCTCCGCGGTAGCGTTCATGTAGAGGATCTTTCTGCCCGCCATGACGTTGGTATCCACATAGACGGGATAGACGGGATCGGGAACCAAAACGACGTTGTCCCCGCCGAAAATGTCGAGAATGTTGCCGCAATCGGACTTGGCGCCGTCGGAAATAAAGATTTCATGCAAATCCAGATCGACACCGCGGCGGGCATAATACCCGCGGATGCTTTCGCGCAGGAAATCATATCCCTGTTCGGGACCGTAGCCGCGGAAGGTCTCTTTGCGGGACATTTCGTCCACCGCCGCGTGCATGGCGTCGATGACGGCGGGCGCAAGCGGCAACGTCACGTCGCCGATCCCGAGACGCAGAATTTTTTTGTCGGGATGTTCCGCCTGATAGGCGGCAACTTTGTGCGCGATCGTCGAGAAAAGATAGCTTTCCGCAAGGTTGCAATAGTTTGTATTCAACTTCATAAAATTTGATTCCCTTTAATTAGTATTGATTTTTTATCCTCGATCGCACCTTTGTTTTCCTTTTTCTCGAAACGTCTCCCGTCGAAAATCATTTTTTACCCGGGGCATGTCCAAAAAAAGCAGAAATATCTCACATCCGGCGATCAACCTTCATTGATACGGAAAAAGAAAGATCTTTGGGTTTTGGATCCTTACTTCTTTACCGTCTTACCCGACTGCGATTTTTTGACCGCCGCGGCGATGAACTCGCGGAAAATGGGATGCGCGTTGTCGGGACGGGACTTGAACTCGGGGTGGAACTGCACGCCGATGAAGAAATCGTTGGCGGGAACTTCCACCGCCTCGCAGAGCGATCCGTCGGGCGAAGTGCCTGCAATGACCATGCCCGCTTTTTCCAGCTCTTTGCGGTATTCGTTGTTGAACTCGAAACGGTGTCTGTGCCGCTCGGAGATCGTATCGGCGTTATAGGCACGCTTCATGATCTTGCCGATGACCTTGCAAGGATAAGCGCCGAGCCGCATGGTGCCGCCCATCTTCACGCCGTATTGATCGGGCATCAGGTCGATGACCTTGTGCGTGCTCATGATGTCAAACTCGGAAGAATTGGCGTCCGCATAACCGAGCACGTCCCGCGCATATTCTATGACGGCGATCTGCATACCCAGACAAATGCCGAAATAGGGAATATTGTTTTTGCGCGCATAGCGGCAGGCAAATACCATGCCCTCGATGCCGCGCCCGCCGAAACCGCCGGGCATGATGATGCCGTCCATGCCTTGCAAGGATTCTTCCACGTTTTCCGCCGTGATTTTTTCGGTGTCGACCCAGGAGATCTCCACTTTCGCGCCATTTTCATACCCCGCGTGCGCCAACGCCTCCGCGACGGACAGATAGGCATCGTGCAGTTGCACATATTTGCCGCAAAGGGCAATCTTTACCGTCTTATCGCGGGCATGGATGCGGTCGATGAGCGACTTCCACGCCGTCAGGTCAATGGGCTTGGTCTTGAGGTGCAGAATGTCGCAGACAATTTCGGAAAAATGGCTCTTTTCCAGCATCAGCGGCGCTTCATAGAGCACGGGGACGGTCAGATTTTCAATGCAGCAACGCGGTTCCACGTTGCAGAACATGGCAATCTTATCCTTGACATATTGCGGCATGGGCGCATCCACGCGGGCAATGACGATGTCGGGCGCAATGCCCATGCCCTGCAGTTCCTTCACGGAATGTTGGGTGGGCTTGGACTTGAATTCGTCGGAACCGGAAATATACGGCACCAACGTAACATGGATAAAACAGCAGTTTTCTCTGCCGACTTCGCGGGACACCTGACGAATGGCCTCGATGAACGGCTGACTTTCGATGTCGCCCGTCGTGCCGCCGATTTCCGTGATGACGATGTCCGCGCCCGTGGTCTTGCCCACTTTATAGATGAAGGCCTTGATCTCGTTGGTGACGTGCGGAATGACCTGCACCGTCTGACCGAGATATTCGCCGTTGCGCTCTTTGTTCAGTACGTTCCAGTACACTTTCCCCGTGGTCAGGTTGGAATATTTATTCAGGTCCTCGTCAATGAACCGTTCATAATGCCCGAGATCGAGGTCGGTTTCCGCGCCGTCGTCGGTGACGAACACTTCGCCGTGCTGAAAGGGGCTCATCGTGCCGGGGTCGATGTTGATGTAAGGATCGAGCTTCTGGGAAGCCACCTTATATCCGCGCATTTTCAGAAGTCTGCCCAACGATGCCGCGGTAATGCCTTTGCCGAGACCCGATACAACGCCGCCCGTTACGAAAATGTACTTTGTCATACTTGATTATCCTCTCCGTAAAGATTTCTTAACTTTGATTTGCTGTTGTTTTTATTCTTCGATTTCCACGATCCCCGTGTACGCCAAAACGGCGTCGCCCGTCATGAAGACTCGTTCGCGGGTATAATTAACGATCAGTTTCCCGCCTTTCAGCCGCACGCTGACGTCCGTACCGACGCGGCAAAGCCCGTTTTCCGCCGCCGCGGCGACCGATGCGCACGCACCGCTGCCGCAGGAGAGCGTTTCCCCGCTGCCGCGCTCCCAAACGCGCACGCGCAGGCAGTCCTCCCCCGAAAGTTCCGCGAATTCGGTGTTGATTCCCTCGGGAAAAAGCGGGCTGGTTTCAAACGCCCGTCCGATCCTTTCAAACGGTTCGGGCGGCGGCACGAACACCACGCAATGGGGATTGCCCATGCTGACACAGGTAACGGAATAGTTCCTTCCGCCGACAGATACAAGACGGTTTACGACGCGATCCCCTTCCAAACGCACGGGAACGGCTGCGGGCGTGAAGTCTGCCCGCCCCATATCCGCGCGGACGCGGCTCGCCGTGCCGTCGTCGGCGGGATATACCCAAAGCCTTTTGACGCCCGAAAGCGTTTCGACGGTCAGTTCGCGCCTTTGCACCTTGCCGCTGTCAAAGAGAAATTTTGCCACGCAACGGATGCCGTTGCCGCACATTTTTCCCTCACTGCCGTCGGCATTGAAAATTCGCATCTTTGCATCGGCAACTTCGCTCTTTTCAATGAGTATGATCCCGTCGCCGCCGACCGAAAAATGCCGATCGCTGAGTTTTACCGCAATTTCCTGCGGACGGGCAAGCGTCCGATGCATACAATCGAAAAAAATGTAGTCGTTGCCCGTACCGTGCATTTTATAAAATTTTTTCCGCATAACACAATATATGCGGATGCGGAAAAAATAGATTTACGCCACGCGACGAAAATCCGCCGGTTTCTTACATGACAATATAGGCTTCGCGTTCGGCGCCGACCGAAACGTATTTGATATAGCAGTCGCACGCTTTTTCGAGATAAGCGATATAATCGAGCGCTTCCTTAGGCAAGTCCTCCTTCTTGCGGCAGGAGGAGATATCGCAATGCCAGCCCTTCACGCTTTCAAACACGGGTTTGCAATCGGACAAAACGTCGGTGAACGGGAACTCTTCCAAACGTTTGCCGTTCAGTTCATACCCGACGCATACTTCGATCTCTTCATAATCGGACAGCACGTCCAGTTTGGTCAGCGCGATTTCGCGCGCTCCCTGACAGCGAATGCCGTAACGGGAGGCAAGGACGTCGAACGGTCCCACACGCCTGGGTCTGCCCGTCGCGGCGCCGTATTCCCCGCCCAAAGCGCGCAGGCGCTCTGCCTTTTCTCCGAAATATTCGCAGACGAACGGACCTTCGCCCACGCAGGAGGAATATGCCTTCATGATGCCGACGGAATTGTCGAGCTGCAGATTGGGCACGCCCGCGCCGATGGGCGCATAGGCCGCAATCGTCGACGACGAGGAAGTATAGGGATAAATACCGAAATCGATGTCGCGCAGTGCGCCGAGCTGGGCTTCGAACATGATCTTTTTGCCCGCTTTGTGCGCTTCGTTGAGATAGACGCCGACGTCGCAGATGTAATCTTTGAGCGGCAGACCGTACGTTTCAAAATATTCCTTCATCGCTTCGACCGTTACGGGCTCGGCGTGATAGCCGTCCGCAATGGTGAGATTTTTCCATTCCACGATGTCGGGCAGACGGGCAAGAAGTCTTTCAAAGTCGAGCAACTCGCCCATACGGAAGGCCTTTTTCATGTATTTATCCGCATAGACGGGCGCGATCCCGCGGCGGGTGGAACCAAATTTCTTGCCGGCCAGTCTGTCCTCTTCCAGACAGTCCTGCATGACATGATAGGGCATGGTGATGACGGCCTTGTTGCTGATTTTGAGGTTTTCGGGGGAAATGCGGATGCCCTTCTCCCGCAACTTTCCGATCTCGCCGCACAGGTGTTTGAGATCGATGACCATGCCGTTGCCCATAACGTTGACAACGTCTTCGCGCAGGATGCCGGAAGGGAGCAGATTCAGAATGAACTTGCCCTTTTCGTTGATGACCGTATGCCCCGCGTTGTTGCCGCCCTGATAACGGCAGACCACGTCAAAATCGGAGGAAAGCAGGTCGACCATGCGTCCCTTGCCTTCATCCCCCCAGTTGATGCCGCAGATAGATGTTAACATGAATAAAGCTCCTTGTTTTTGTCCGTAAAACATACTTTTCGGGTATGTTTGCATAGTGCTTCACAATACTTGAATATTATACTATATGTCTCCCCGTTTTGTCAAGCGGCGGCGGCTTTTTTGCTTATTTTTATATATAAGAATTATATATAAACCGCAACGGCGGCCTCGCCGTGCAAAAGACACACCCATACAAAGCGAAAAAGAAAGATTTATGCGCGATCTTTTACAAGCCTTTTTTTGCCGCACAAAAAAGAAAATATACAGAACTCATCCATACCATGCCCGCATGCACCATGGAAAATATGAGCATACGGACATATGAACGTGCGAAGAAATCCCGCCGTCCTCCCCCTTCCATTCAGTCCCGTCCGAACATTTTTAACTATAAAAAGGATAGTAAAAATCTTACTATCCTTTTTGTTTTACAAGGTGAATTATACTATTAAGTGCAACAGTGGAGAGAAAAAAAAGGAGTTCATACAAATCTGTGGTAAAATAGGGTTGCGAAACAAATTTTACTGCAAAGGAGATTTGTATGAACTACAAACATTTTACCATAGAAGAGCGTTGTTGTCTACGGGAATACTACGTCAAAGGAAAAAGTTATCG
>CALWCO010000044.1 GCA_944376455.1 uncultured Clostridia bacterium | reverse complement strand
TTAAACTATATCACAAACTTCTCGGTTCGTTGCTCTTTTTTTATGCCCTCTGTCTCACATCTATTGTAATCCTACAGCGGAAGACTTAAAGTCGGGGTTGAGGTATTGACAAGCGATGGGAAATATGCTACAATTGAAGCAGTCAGACCCATTCATTACGAAACCCCGCAGACGACTTACAACTTTGAAGTCGAAGGCTTCCATACCTATTATGTCAGCATAGGGGTGTTGGTGCATAATAAGGGGTGTGGTGTAAATCAAATGAATGAAGAAATAAAGAAAGGAAAAGCCCCCAAAGGAGTTGATCGTATAGATAGACCGAAGATAGAGGGGGAACAAATACATGCGCATTTCAATAAAGGCAGTGCTATAAATATAGATGGTTCATTGAAACATGGTACCGGTAAAGAATTAACACAAGCAATAACTAAACGGTTAAGAAAAAACGGGTGGAAAATATGAGATTAATTGGCCAAGAGGAAAAAACGATAAAAGATATCAATATAATTTTAACAATTGATGAGTTGAATGATTTTATTAAATTTTTAAATCATGCAAAGAAACAATTCGTTAAAAGAAAAAATGATAACAGTATAAAATTTATTAAATGCGAAGAAGGCAAAATAAATATTGAAACTGTTACCAATTTTGAAAAATTGTTTGATTTTGATAAAAATATAGTTGAAGATCACGCTCATTATGTGGATTGGTATTTCTCAAAATATCATAAATCTTTAGAAACAGATATAGTTGTTCATACTATATTTGAGGCCAAAAGAAATTTGGATGATTCATTTATTTGGATAAACAAAAAAGATGACTAGTTAATAATATCGGGACTAGTTATATGAAAAAAACAAACCAAAGGAATTTTTTAATTTTTTTGGTTTGTTTTTATATTATATATACTTTATTTGTCGAATTGCATACATATTGAGGCACAAGTATTACAGACCAAAAACAAAGGCGTGGGTATCGGCAAAAGAGTTAAAAGTTTCGGATCAGGTCTTGCTTTCGGACGGAAGTTGTGCTATAATTGAAAAAATTCAAGTTGAACAGCTTGAAACGCCCGAAACGACGTACAACTTTGAAGTAGCTGATTACCATACATATTATGTTTTCAACCGTAAAGTGTTGGCGCATAATGTGTGCAAATATTATGAGACGATGAGGACAGAGAAAAGAGTTGTACGAGGTAGGGAGATTACAAAAAAGCCGGCACTGAACAGGGTTAGAAACGCCAAGGATGTTCTTGCTGATTCAAGATCTTCCGCTAAGGCATTGGCTAAAAAGGCTTTTGGCAATAGCAAGGTATATTCCGGAATTCATGATAATTTGTATAATGCTATGGCGCATTTTCATGATAGCAAAAATCATATTTATCACATATTTTATGGGGCTAATTTTATATAATTTTAAGGAGGCTTTGCATTGATTCAAAATAATGTGAATTGGGTTCAAGGTTTATGTGATTCAGAGATTATTGATATAAGAAAAGAAGATTATATTTATGATTATAGGCAAAAGAAGCCTATAAGAAATATGCTTGAACTTATTATTGATTCAAATCAGGCAATGAGTGGAACATACGTAAAATCTATACGCTTTTATAATTATAAAATTATTTCCGGAGGTGAAGAGATCATTCACTCATGGTGGTATAAGGATGAGATTTCAGAAAATAATGGATTAAAAAAGTTGGTATTGACTCTGCGCCATTCTAAAGATAAATGCAGCGAATTTGTCGTTACATTTGATAAAGTAGAAATTGTTAAATGAATATTGTTATGTAAATCGTTGCACAAAAACAAGAGGGTGGTTGCCCTCTTATTTTTATTGTAAAATATTCAAAAAATATAGAAAACCGTCGAATACGAATGAATATACTTGCAATTCGTTTCAGGACAAGTTGCAGGAGGTAAAATTAAGCGCCAACGGGAAGGGGTACGGCAAGAACACATTGAAGTTCGACGCGAACGGCAGATTGACGGAGCTGTATCCTTCGGAAAACTGTAAATACAACGTCGAATACGACGCATTCGGAAAAGCGACGAAGTTCAGCCTGAACGGCGTAACGCTGCTCACAAAAGAATACGACCATGCAGGCAACCATGTGTCGGTGAATTATCACCGTTCGGCAAGCGAAACGGACAGAGTGCGCACGGATTATGACAAATACGGCCGTTTGAAAAAAATTTCAAACGACGACGCGACGTCGCTGACGGTGACGTATCAGGACGAAGCGGGAGGCTTTGACGAAAGCCCGTCTTGCGCCAATATCCGCACGGAAACGGATAACTGTACGGGCGAAACGTATACATACGATTACGACGAGTACACGGGCAGACCGACGAAATATGCGATTGCATCATCGGACGGGAAAGACATATTTTTATGACGTACGGCATTGATAATAGTATGAATCTTGCGCAGGTAAAAAAAGGCGAGAGTGCCGTCATTCTCCGCGTGGACGCGGAACAAAGCATCCGCGAGCGGCTCCGCATGCTGAACGTCGCGCCGGGAATGCGTATAAAAGTTATTCGTTATTCCATCTTTAAGAGCAGCATACTTTTGGAGTCGGACGGGCTGCGGATCGGATTGCGCCGTGAGCTTGCCGAAAAAATAAGCGTGATGCAACGGGAGTTTTGATATGTCGGACAAGAGGTGGCAGGAAAGAGAGCTTTGTGAAATCATATTTACGGGAAATCCCAACGCGGGGAAGAGTACGCTCTTCAATGCCCTTGCCCGCGCGCACGCGCATACGGGCAACTGGCAGGGCGTGACGGTCGGGGCGGCGTCCAAACGGGTGCATACGCGCCGCGGGGAGATGCTCTATACAGATCTTCCGGGCGTTTATTCGCTCGACGGTTATTCCATGGAGGAGAAGACGGCGCTTTCTTATCTGCGGGCGCACCCGTCCGCAAAATTGGTGCAGGTCGTCGATTTGCGGGTGTTGCCCCGTTCCCTGCGGCTGACAAAGGCCTTGCTGCAAGAGGGGCGGGATGTCGTCCTCGCCCTGACGATGCGCAAGACTTTTGAAAAGAACGGCGGAAAGCTGGACGTCGCCGCGCTCGCCGAAAAATTAAAAATTCCCGTATTTTATGTCAACGCATACAACGCCGCCGAAGTACGTGCGTTTAATTTGTTTTTGCAAGAGCAATGGCAAAAAGGAAGGGGGCATGCCTCGGATAAAGGCGTAAAATTAAACATATCGGATATGCAGTTCATACAGGATATGCCGCCGCAAAACCCCCTGTGTTTGGAAGGGATTTACCGGCCGCAACAACGGCGGGAAAGTGTTTTGGAAAAAATATGTTATAATCGCTTCCTCTGTCTGCCGCTGTTCTTTCTGCTGATGGCGGGCGTTTTTTTTCTGACCTTCGGTGAAGGCATGCCCGGTACGTTGATGAAAGATTTTCTGGAAGAAATGATCTGTGAACGATTGACTTCGTTTGTCGGGGCGCATCTTTCCGTCCCCGCCGTGCGTGCTTTGGTCTGCGACGGATTTTTGCGCGCGGCGGGGGGTGTGCTCAGCTTTTTGCCGCAATTGGCGTTGCTCTTTTCGGTGTTGTTGTTTCTGGAAGAAAGCGGGTATATGAGCGCACTGGCGTTCACGGCGGACGGGGTTTTCCGTCGGTTCGGGCTGAGCGGGCGGGCGGTGTTCTGCATCTTGCTCGGATTTGGTTGCACGGCGCAGGCGATCATGTCCACGCGCGGGTTCGAGAACAAAAAAATGCAACGGCGGGTCATATTGGCATTGCCTTATATCTCCTGTTCGGCAAAATTACCCGTCTATCTGACGCTGTTGTCTTCTTTTTTCAGCCGTCCCTTTCTGCCCGTTGCGGTGCTGTATTTTCTCGGCGTGGGGGTGAGTCTGGTCGTCCTTTCTCTTTTGTCTCGCGGCGAAACGGGTGCATTTTTGCTTGAATTGCCTGAATTTCATCTCCCCGATCCGATTTTCTTTGCAAAAACCTTGCTCTTTCGGCTCAAACAGTTTATAATAAAAATAGCCACTGTGGTTGCGGCATTCACGCTGATCGTCTGGTTTCTTTCCTCGTTTGATTTTTCCTTGCGCTATACGGCGGACGTACAGGAGAGTATTCTGGCACAGCTTTCGGGCGGGCTGAAATATCTCTTTTATCCCATCGGCGTGCGGGACTGGCAGACGGCGTTTGCGCTGTGCAGCGGTTTGGTGGCGAAGGAAAACATAGCGGGGCTGTTGAATTTATTCTATCCGTCCGGTTTGCCGTACTCTCCGCAGACGGCATTCGCGCTGGCGGTATTCGTGCTGTTTTGTTCTCCGTGCATATCGGCGATTGCCGCCTCCGCGCGGGAGGTGGGACAACGCAACGCCCTTTTTTATGCCGTCATGCAGACGGGGACGGCGGTTCTTGCGTCTTATATTGCCTGGTTTTTATACGCGGCTCGATTATTCATTCCCGTCACATTGGCGGGGGTCCTGATCCTATTGGCCGCAAAGAGGTTATGTTTTGAAAGAATTCATCGTAAAAAAAGCGGATACGCTTAGAAATTTCACGGATAATACGTATCCGCAGGGCTCTTTTTGCCTGGATCGGCTTTTGAAGAAGAGAGACGTGCGCGTCAACGGCGAAAAGGTCGGGACGAACGTAAGCCTTGCGGCGGGCGACAGAGTGACGTATTACACGACGCCCGCCCAAGAGGAAAAAAAGGCGTTCGACGTGATTTACGCGGACGAAAACGTCCTTGTCGTCGACAAGGATAGCGGCGTCAATTCGGAGGCGGTCTATGCCGTGTTGTGCGAACAGACTCCCGATTGCCGCTTCATTCATCGTCTGGACCGTAACACGCAGGGGCTTATGATTTTCGCCAAGACCGCGGCGGCGGAAGATGAATTGCGCGCGGCGTTTCGCGCGCGCAAGGTGCACAAAGTTTATCACGCCGTCTGCACGGGACGGTTCCCCGTTGATGCCGCCGTATTGACGGCCTATCTGAAAAAAAATACCGCGGGGTCGCTTGTATCGGTTTCGGACGCCCCCGTCGGGGAAAAGATCGTAACCGAATACCGCATTTTGCGCCGTGCGGGGGAGTTGACGTTTGTGGAGGTCATCTTGCATACGGGCAAGACGCATCAGATCCGTGCCCACCTCGCGCACATCGGTTGTCCTGTATTGGGAGACGGGAAGTACGGGGACAAGCGCGCGAATGCGCGGTATGCCCGCACCCGTCAATGTTTGCTTGCCAAGGAATTGACCGTTCGCACGGACGGTCTGTTGTCCTATCTCGGCGACCGCACGTTCGTTTCGCCGCGGGACTTATTCTTTTGTTTTTGCGAAAAAGAAAATTAAATCGGAAAAAGCGTTTCGGCCGCCGTCCGCGCACGCCTTGCAGGCTTGCGCGGATGGCAGTTGTTTTTTTGACCGTCCCGTCGGCGGTTATTTTTTGACGACGGAAAAAATTATTTGCCGTTTGTGCAGGGATTTCATCCCGTGCGGGGATTTTTTTCTGCGGCACACATACAAGAGGAGAACGTACAAGCGGGGAAAAAGAAGAGCGGGAGGGGCGAGACGAGAATTGCATCGACCCGCCTTTCTTCCGTTCAAACGCCTTGAAGGCATATTTTCAGGGGGAGAGTCATATATATCCGTGTGGCACGTATTCTCAAAACAACATTTACCCTTGTGGGCGCCGTCGCGGGGGCGGGATTCGTTTCGGGACGGGAATTGGTCTCTTTTTTCGGCGGACGGGCGGAAATACATATTTTGCTTTTGGCCTTTTTCCTCTTTTTCTTCTTTTTTTATGTATTGCTGAGCGCGGGACGGAAATACGGTTCTTTTTCCTCGCTGACCGTACGCCTCTTCGGCCGTGCGGCGGGTGCGGTGCACGCGCTTTTTCTGATAAGCTCCTTCATTCTGACGACCGCCATGCTGGCGGGCGTCAATGCCCTCGCGCCGACATTTGCCCCCTGGATCGCCGTTTTGACGGCAGTTGCCTGTTTTTTCATCGTTTCGCGGGGGATCAGGGGCGTGAAAATGCTCAATGCTTTTTTGACTCCGTGTATCGTGATCTATCTCGTCGTTTCGCTGGCGGGGGAGGGGAATTATGCAATATCCTTATGCCCCTTGAATGCGGGCATGGATATACTGTTTTGTGTGCTCTATGTCTGTATGAATGCATTCTTGTCCGCCCCCGTGATCGTAGATCTCGGGGCGGAGCTCACGGCGTCGGACAAGGGAAAGCGGGAGGCGGTGTTTTCCGCGCTTTTGCCGTCGCTCGTTCTCGTCGGGCTGATGTTTCTCGTCCTTTCTTCCGTCGGCGCGACGGAAGGGGCGGCGGAGCGCATTTTGCCGCTTCTTGCGGTGTTGCAGAACGCGCAGTTGTTTCCGCTCGCCCTCTTCGGCGGCATCGTGACCAGCCTGTCCTCGGCGTATTATCCGTTGCATACGGCGGCTTCGCGTTTCAGAAATCAAACAAAAAAGAACGCCGCAAGGCTTTCTTTACTGGCCGCGGCGTCCTTTTGCGCGGGGTGGGGTCTCGGACACATCGTGTCGTTCGTCTATCCCGCGTTGGGCATTTTCGGTTTTTTGTTTTTAACGTCTGTCGTTCTTGACCGTCAGTTTTTCCAAAAGAACGACAAGGAAATACATCACGCCCGCCAGAAGGCATAGGATGAAGGTGGCGGCCATGACCAGATCGAGTTTGAATACCTGCCCGCCGTAGACGATGAGGTATCCAAGACCCGCTTTGGATACGATATATTCGCCCATAATCGATCCGATCCAGGCCATGCCCACGTTGATTTTGAGCATGGTGATGAAGGCGGGCAGGGAGGAGGGGATGACGAGCTTTTGCAGGATCTGCAATTTGCCTGCCCCCATCGACTGCAATAGCAGGATCTTGTTTTTATCGGTGGCGATAAACCCGCTGAGCATATTCATGATGGCGATGATGATGCCGATCAGTACGGTGATGGTGATGATGGCTTCGCTTCCCGTGCCGCACCAGATGATGACGAGCGGGCCGAGCGCGATCTTGGGCAGGGAATTGAGCACAACGATGTACGGTTCCAAAATTTTACGCAAGGTGTCGCTCCACAACAGCGCCAGCGCTATGAGGTATCCGCCGACAACCGCGATGACGAATCCGGCGAGCGTTTCGCCGAGCGTCACGCCGATGTGATAGAAGAGCGTTCCGTCGCCGTACAATTCGGCGATGGTCTTGCAGATGCGGGAGGGGGAACTTGTGATGAAGGGATTGACGATTTCCAGTCCCGCCAGCAGTTCCCACAGCCCGAGTGCGATGACGAGCAGCAGTATGCGCGCCGCCTGCACGGTCAGGTTGGTGCGTTTTTGTTTTTTGAGATAGAGCAGGTGTTCTGCCGAGTAAGTCTTATTGTCTTTTTTCATACGTTCAACTGCCTCCAGAGAAGCTCGAACCACCCGGAGAAGGACTGTTCCTCTCGGCGGTGCAGGGGCTTCTGTTCGCGCGGGAATTTCAGTTCGTGTTCGCCCACGACGCGTGCGGGGCGACGGCTCAAAACCAGCACTCTGTCCGCTACGGAAATGGCTTCGCTGATGTCGTGCGTGATGAGCAGGGCGGTTTTATTTTCACTGCGGATGATGCGGTAAACGTCGTCGCAGACGTTGAGCCGCGTCTGATAATCGAGCGCGGAGAACGGCTCGTCGAGGAGCAGCATTTCGGGATCGCTTGCGAGCGTGCGGATGAGCGCGGCGCGCTGGCGCATCCCGCCCGAAAGTTGATCGGGATAGCTTTTCAGAAAGTCGCCCAGGCCGTATTTGACGGCAAGATCGAGGGCTTTTTTTCGGTTTTCCGCCGTATTCGTTTTTTTGATTTCCAACGGCAGAAGTATATTTTTTTCGATGGTCCGCCAGGGGAAGAGTTCGTCTTTTTGCAACATATAGCCGAACGTGACCCCTTCCCGCACGGAAATTTTTCCCGCGGAAGGTTTCAGGATCCCCGCGGCGAGGGAAAGTATGGTCGTTTTGCCGCAACCGGAAGGGCCGATGACGGCGATGAATTCTCCCTGCTGCACCGAAAAGGACAGATCCCGCAGAGCGGCGGTCTCGCCCTGGGGCGTGTGGTAGACCATCGTTACGTTTTCGAATGCGAGTATTTGGTTTTTCATTTTCGTATATACCCCGTACCGCCGCGCTGACGGCGCGGCGGAGTTTTTCTCTTTTACGTTTTCGGCGCATCCGCGCCTGCCGTATTTTTAACGGTAAACCTCGTCGTAAATCTCCTGTGCATATTCGGTGGTGACGAGGTCGGCAAAGTTCACGCGTCGCGGCAGTTCGCCTGCATTTTCGATGATGTCCTGCAAACGGTCGAGCGCGTCTTCGGTCATCGCCATGTTGCTCACCCATGCGTCGATGGCCTTATAACTGTCCAAAGAAATTGCAATGGATTCGAGAGAGGTCGTGGCAAAATGCTCCTGCAGATAGGGCGCGACCTCTTCGGAAGAATGTTCGTTGATGTACTTGATGGCCTTTGTCATGGCGCGCAGGAACCCGCGCGCTTCGGTCTCGTTCTTTTCCAGCCAGGAATCTTTGGCAATATAGCAGGTGTAGGGCACTTCGCCCGATGCTTCCCCGACGGACGCGACGACATAACCTTTTCCGGCCGCTTCATATTCGGAGGCAACCGGCTCGAACATGGTGCAGTAATCGGCCGTGCCGCCCTCGAACGCCGCGGTCATCAGATCGAACGCCACGTCAAAATTAAGATCGACGTTGACGCCGTCGGTCAGTCCGTTCTGATTGAGGATATATTCAAAGGTCATGGCAGGCACACCGCCTTTGCGCCCCGCGAGGATCTCTTTGCCTTCCAGGTCGGACCACTCGAAATCGGGCTCGTCGACGCGGGAAACGAGGAAGGACCCGTCGCGCTTGGTGAGCTGGCCGAATACTTTGGGCACGTCGGTGGAGCCTCCGGCGAGGACGTACAGCGCAGCCTCGGGCCCGCAGAACCCGATGTCGGCGTCGCCCGAGAGCACCGATGCCATGACTTTGTCGGCACCGCCGCCGTTGGTCAGCTCGATCTTCAGGCCTTCGGCCTCAAAGAATCCCATGGAATCGGCGAGATACATGGGCGCATAGAAGATGGAATGGGTCACTTCGTTGACCTGCAGGGTGGTCAGACCGTCGTCGTCCTTTTCGCAGGCCGAGAGGGGAAAGAGCAAGAGCAGTGCGGCAAAAATGATGGATAAAGTTTTTTTCATGGTGTACTCCGTAAAATTTAATAATATTATATCGTATGATATTGGCGGAATAATTGACATCAAAGAAAAAAAGTTTTATAATGAAATCGTATCTATTTTTTCGGAAAAGGCGGTTTTTTTGAGTATGGAAATGCAAAAGACATACAGTCCCGGCGAATTTGAGGACAGAATATATAAAGAGTGGGAGGAGAAGGGCTATTTCCACGCCGAAGTGGATCCCGAAAAGGTCCCTTTCACCATTGTGATGCCTCCCCCCAATATCACGGGGCAGCTCCACATGGGGCATGCCATGGACGCCACCTTGCAGGACACGCTCATCCGCTTCAAGCGCATGCAGGGGTATTCCGCCCTGTGGCTTCCGGGTTGCGACCATGCATCCATCGCCACCGAGGTGAAGATCGTGGAGAAACTCCGCAAGGAAGAGGGCAAGGAAAAGACGGACATCGGCAGGGAGGAGTTCCTGCGCCGCGCCTGGGCGTGGAAAGAACAGTACGGCAACCGCATCATGCAGCAACAGCGCAAAATGGGCGCAAGTTGCGACTGGTCCCGTCAGGCGTTCACCATGGACGAACGCTGTTCCCGCGCCGTGCGCGAAGTCTTTGTCAATCTGTATAAAAAGGGTCTGATCTATCAGGGTAGCCGCATCATCAACTGGTGTCCCTGCTGTAAGACCGCGCTTTCCGACGCCGAAGTGGAATATTCCGAGGACGCGGGCGCGTTCTGGCACATCAAGTATCCCGTCAAGGATTCCGACGAATATCTCGTCGTGGCGACCACCCGTCCCGAGACCATGCTGGGCGACACCGCCGTGGCGGTCAACCCGACGGACGAACGCTATCAGCACCTCATCGGCAAGCACATTGTTCTGCCGCTCGTGGGGCGCGAAATTCCCGTCGTCGGGGATGAACACGCCGACAAGGAAGTGGGAACGGGTTGCGTGAAGATCACGCCCGCGCACGATCCCAACGACTTTGAAGTGGGCCTGCGTCACAACCTCGAAATGATCAGGGTCATGAACGACGACGGCACCATGTCCGAGAATGCGGGGGTATACGCGGGACTCGATCGCTATGAAGCGCGCAAACGCATTGTGTCCGATCTGGAAACGCAGGGTCTGCTCCTCAAAACCGAGCCGATCACGCACAACGTCGGGCATTGCTATCGTTGCCACACGACCGTCGAACCCATCGTGTCCAAGCAGTGGTTCGTGAAAATGGAGCCGCTTGCCAAGCCCGCCATCGAGGCGGTCAACAAGCACAAGACCAAATTCGTTCCCGAACGCTTCGCCAAAATATATTACAATTGGATGGAGAACATCAAGGATTGGTGCATCTCCCGTCAGCTCTGGTGGGGACACCGCATCCCCGTCTGGTACTGTCCCGACTGCGGCGCGGTCATCTGTGAAAAGGAGGATCCCGCCTGCTGTCCCGATTGCGGCGGCAAAAACCTGCATCAGGACGAGGACGTGCTCGACACCTGGTTCTCCTCGGCGCTCTGGCCCTTCTCCACGATGGGCTATCCCGAAGAGACGGAGGACTATAAATATTTCTATCCGACCGACGTACTCGTGACGGGTTATGACATCATCTTCTTCTGGGTCGCCCGCATGATCTTTTCCGCGCTCGAACACACGGGCAAAGTGCCTTTCCGCGACGTGCTCATTCATGGCTTGGTGCGGGACGAAAAGGGACGCAAAATGTCCAAATCCCTGGGCAACGGCGTAGACCCCCTGCAGGTCATCGAAAAATACGGTGCCGATTCCCTGCGCCATTCCCTTCTGATGGGGATCGCGCCCGGCAATGACACCCGCTATTCGGATGCCAAAGTCGAGGCGGCGCGCAACTATATCAATAAGATCTGGAATGCCTCGCGTTTCGTCATCATGAACGCCGAAGGCAAGAAAGTGCCGCGGATTGAGGATATAAAACTGACCGCGGCGGATAAATGGATTATCTCCAAACTACAGAACTGCATCAAGGAAGTGACGCTCAACCTCAATAAATACGAATTGGGCGTCGCGTGCGACGCGCTCTATTCCTTCATGTGGGACGATTTCTGCGACTGGTACATCGAACTGACCAAGCCCGCGCTGTACGGCGAGGACGAGAACAAGCGGCTTGGCGCCGTCGCTGTGCTCTGTTATGTGTTGGAGAACGCGCTCAAACTCCTGCATCCCTTCATTCCGTTCGTAACCGAGGAAATTTACGGCAACCTGCCCACGACCGAAGGGAGTATCATGGTAGCGTCCTTCCCGCGTTACAACGCCCGCCGTGCCTATAAAAAGGAGATGAAGGCGTTTGAAGGGGTCATGGAGATCATTAAATCGATCCGCAACATCAAAGCGAGCGTCAATTGCCCCGCGGCAAAGAAAGTGGACGTATACCTGATCGCGCCCGAGGCAAAGCGTCTCATCAACGCCAACAGAAACAGCATTCTCAAATTGGCGGGCGCGCGGGAGCTTTTCTTTGTGGATTCCGCACAGAGCATTTCCGAAAAGACGGTTTCGCAGGCTTGCGAAATCTGCCAGATTTACATTCCTTTGGGCGAGCTTGTGGACATCGAAAAAGAGCGGGCAAGACTGTCCGCCGAATTGGAGCGCATCGAATCGGAAATCCAAAGAGCGGGCGGAAAACTCGCCAATCAGAACTTTATTTCCAAAGCGCCCAAAAAGCTCGTGGAGGACGAACGGGCCAAACTGGAAAAATATATCGATCTGAAGGGAAAAATCGAAAAGCAGTTGCGTGAACTCTGATCGTTGCGCGGCCGCGCTTGTCGGAACAACTTTTTTATCGATCGGCAGGACTGTTGTTATGCCGATGCCTTTGAGAATAAAAGCCGCTTTTTTTTCGGAAAGGCGGCTTTTCCTGTTGACTTTATTTTCGATTTTAATTATAATAATTTTATCGATAAGGATATATCGGTTTCATTCGTTCGCCCGTTGGAGTGCGTTCCCGCGCTTGTATTCTTTGGGGTGTCGGGCGGAGTGCATTCGGGTAACGCGGTCGGACGGAAACCGTAAAGTGAGGAAAATACAATGATACATCGCTCTCCCAACCATGAAGAGGCCGACGTCTCCAAGGCGACGCTCTCCCGTATGCCGGCCTACCTGCGCTATCTCAAAGAAGAGAGCGTCAAGGGAGTGGAATATGTCGCATCCGCGGCGATCGCCAAGGATATGGCGGTTTCGGCGGTACTTGTGCGCAAGGATCTCGCTTTGGTTTCATCGGTCGCGGGGCGTCCGCGGCTGGGGTTTGAAGTCAACGGTCTCATTGCCGACATCGAGAAGTTTTTGGGCTATGACAACGTCTCCGACGCGCTCGTCGTGGGCGTCGGCGGTCTGGGAAGGGCCTTTCTCGGCTATGAGGGATTCAAAAATTACGGGTTGAACATCGTCGCGGGCTTCGACGTCGATCCCCGACTGATCGGCACGGAAATCTCGCAAAAGCCCGTCCTGTCCATGGATGCGCTGTCGGCGTTCGTGCAACAGCGCAACATCAACATCGGCATCATCACCGTCCCCAAACGCGCCGCGCAGGAGGTGTGCGACCGCATGATCGAAGCGGGGCTCAAAGCCATCTGGAACTTTGCTTCCGTCAAACTCAACGTTCCGAACGGCGTCATCGTGCGTTATGAGGATCTTGCCGCCTCGCTGGCCATGCTTTCGGGCGAACTTTTCAATATGCTGGAAAAAAAATAAAGCCGTTTTTCCGATTTGTATCGGAGTCAAACGGTTTTCGGCGAGGGCGCGCCCGTCTTTTGACGGGCGCGCCTTTTCGTATAACGGTGAATTATACTATTAAGTGCAACAGTGGAGAGAAAAAAAAGGAGTTCATACAAATCTGTGGTAAAATAGGGTTG
>CALWCO010000043.1 GCA_944376455.1 uncultured Clostridia bacterium | reverse complement strand
TTTGCATTTCCGTACACCGCAAGATTTGTTTGAAGAAAATCTTATCAAGTGTTGCACTTAGTTTGACAATTCATCTTGTTCCTTTTGTTTTTGCAGGGGCTTGAATTTCTTGCAAAGCGCGGGGAAATTTTGTATAATGAATGTGTACAACGCGACGACAATGCGCCGCTTTGCGCGGCGGACAAAAAAGGATTTATATGGCAAAACCCAAAAAGACACTTAGAAATTTCTGCATCATCGCCCACATAGACCACGGCAAGAGCACGATCGCCGATCGGCTCATCGAGCTGACGGGGCAGGTCTCCAAGCGGGATATGTCCGCGCAGCTTCTCGACAGCATGGACATCGAGCGCGAACGCGGCATCACCATCAAGCTGACGCCCGTGCGCATGTTCTATGACGCTTCGGACGGGCTGGAATATGAGCTCAACCTCATCGATACGCCGGGCCACGTCGACTTTACCTATGAAGTCAGCCGTTCCCTCGCCGCGTGCGAGGGGGGCATCCTCGTCGTGGACGCCACGCAGGGGGTGGAGGCGCAGACGCTGGCGAACGTCTATCTCGCGCTCGACAATAACCTTGAAATCCTGCCTGTCATCAACAAAATCGACCTGCAGAGCGCGGACGTCGAGGGGACGAAAAAGGAGATCGAAGAGGTCATCGGACTGGACGCCTCCTATGCGCCCTGCGTTTCGGCGAAGGAGGGGACCAATATCCGCGATGTGCTGGAAGCCATCGTGCAGTATTTCCCGTCGCCCGACGGCGACACCGAAGCGCCGCTCTCCGCGCTCATTTTCGACAGTTATTACGACAATTACAAGGGCGTTATTCTCTTTGTAAGGGTGAAAAACGGTTCGGTGAAAGTGGGCACGCGTATCAGGACCTTTCTTTCGTCTGCGGTATACGACGTCACCGAAGTGGGCGCGTTCACGCCCAAACTGCAACCCAAGGAGATTTTGGAAGCGGGCGAGGTCGGCTATATCGCCGCCTCGATCAAGTCCATCGAGGACGTGGCGGTGGGCGACACCGTTACCGACGCCGACCGTCCCGCGGCGGCGCCGTTGCCGGGATATAAAAAAGTACAGCCCGTCGTGTTCTGCGGCATCTTCCCGCTTGACGGCAGTAAGTTCAACGATCTCAAAGACGCCATCGGCAAGCTCAAACTCAACGACGCGTCGCTGACCTTCGAGCCGGAAAATTCCGTCGCTCTCGGCTTCGGGTTCCGTTGCGGGTTTTTGGGCCTTTTGCACATGGAGATCATTCAGGAGCGCATCGAACGCGAATTTAATCTTGAAATCATCACCACCGCGCCGTCCGTGAGTTATAAAGTGCATAAGACGGACGGGGAAGTGTTTTTCGTGGAGAATCCCTCTCACCTGCCTCCGCCGTCGGATATCGAGTATATGGAAGAACCCATGGTCAAAGCGGAAGTATTCATCCCGCCCGATTATGTCGGCGCCATCATGGAACTGTGTCAGAACCGCCGCGGCGTGTTCGGCAATATGGAATATGTCGACGCCAAGCGCGTGCGGCTCGAATACCGCCTGCCGCTCAATGAAATCGTATACGACTTCTTCGACGAACTGAAATCGAGAACGAAGGGCTATGCGAGTTTCGATTACGAACTCGTCGGGTACGAGCGTTCCAAACTCGTCAAACTGGACATTCTCCTGAACGGGGAAGTGTGCGACGCGCTTTCTTTGATCGTGCATGAAGAGCGGGCGTATGCGCGGGGCAGAATGCTTTGCGAAAACCTCAAAGACGCCATTCCCCGTCAGCTCTTCGAGATCCCCGTACAGGCGGCGATCGGCGGCAAGATCATCGCGCGCGAAACGGTCAAAGCCGTCCGCAAGGATGTGCTCGCCAAGTGTTACGGCGGCGACATCACGCGCAAGAAAAAACTCCTTGAAAAGCAGAAAGAGGGCAAGAAGCGCATGCGTAAAATCGGCACGGTGGAAGTCCCGTCCGAAGTGTTCATGCAGATTTTGAAAACCAATAAAGACAAGTAAAAATTCTTTTCGGAAATATTTTTCCGTAAAAAAGAAAGTACCATGCCCGCGTTGAAAGGGAAAAAGCATTTTTTGTCTTTTATCCTGACGGGTATATTCCGATGGAAAAGAGGGGGAATGCCTATGGCGGACGGTTTTTTTGAACGGGTTTACGAATACCTCAAAAGGGTACCGCGCGGCAAGGTCGTAACCTACGGACAGATCGCGCGGGCACTCGGCGCGCCGCGCATGGCGCGGCAGGTGGGGTATGCCCTGCACGTCAACCCCATGCCCGGAATCATTCCCTGTCACCGCGTCGTTAACCGTTTCGGCGGACTTGCCCCCGCGTTCGCTTTCGGCGGCACGGACGCACAGAAACAGTTGCTCCTTTCCGAAGGCGTTGAGGTGCGCGAGGACAATACCGTCGATCTCAATCTCTATCAATGGAGGCAATGATATGCCGGGAATTTACATTCACATTCCTTTTTGCAAACACAAATGTTCTTATTGCGACTTTTGTTCCTTTGCGGACAAGTCCGCCTATGAAGAGGCATACATGGCCTGCCTGTATAAGGAGATGGAGTTGCGCAAGGACCAGCTCAAAGATTATACTTTCGATACGATTTATTTTGGCGGCGGCACGCCGTCGGTCATCGATCCGAAGTATATTTACGGCGCCGTGGCGCAAATACAGAAGTGTTTCCGCCTTGCCAAAAATCCCGAGGTAACGCTCGAACTCAATCCGGGCACGATCAGCGAAAGCAAGGTGGCGACCTATAAACGGGCGGGTATCAACCGCTATTCGTTCGGTTTGCAGACGGCGATCGACGAACAGCTTGCCGATCTCGGACGCATCCACAACGTGCGGGATTATGTCTATGCAACCAACCTCTTAAAGGGCGAGAATTTCTCCACAGATATCATGCTGGGGCTGAAAAATCAGACCAAGGAAGACGTTTTCAAGACGATTGAGCTGGCATACAGATGCGGCTCGTCGCATATATCCATGTACGCGTTGACCGTGGAGGACGGAATGCCCATTTATACCGATTATCTCAACGGCGAACTGCCCGACGCGGACGAGGTGGCGGCGTTGTACGATTACGGGCGAGGGCTTCTGCAAGAGAGGGGATATGCGCGCTATGAAGTGTCCAACTTTGCAAAGCCCGGCAAACAGAGCCGCCACAACCTCAATTATTGGCGGCGGGGGGAATATATCGGATTCGGTCTGTCGGCAAGCTCTTTCATGATGGGCAACCGCATCACCAACACATTCGATCTGGACGAATACATGAAGTGCATTCTTTCGGGCTTTATTCCCGCCGTGGACAGCGAAGGGGTAACGCGCAAGGATGCCCGTTTTGAAAAGATCATGCTCGCTTTGCGCACCGAGGAAGGGCTGGACGTGCCCGCATTCGACAAGGAATTTGAGATTTCCTTTGCAAAAGCCTATGAAACCGCTTTGCGCAAAAATGAGGCCTATCTCGAACAAAAGGGCGGAAGATTAAAAATCAGGGACGAATATCTCTATGTGCAGAACAGTATTCTAATGCCCTTCATGGAAGATAACGAAAAAAACAAGTGAGAACGGTGTACAATGACGAATTGAAAAGTAACGTTAAAAATGCAATCGCCCGCAACTATAGTTGCGGGCGATCTTTTACAGGAAATAAAATCGTTGAAAAATTTGATATGTACCTGCAAAAAGATTCAACTTTTTTGTTGCTTATCATATTAGTTCGGCACGGTCAATTTTTACGCTTCAGACGGTCTTTCATGCGTCTGTACATTTCTTTGAAATCGGGAACTGTCATTTTACTGACAGTTCCTTTTGTTTTACTTTCAATACCTTGCGGGAGGTCTTGTAGCTTTATTACGATAAAGGGCTTTTTCTTTGCGCGTATCGGCATGAATTATGGAGTCTTGCCCTCCGCCTCGCGCCCTTCAGTCCTTGAAATACAGGGATTTATATTTTTTATAGGCGAAATAATAGTAATTGCGCATGAAGATCCCCAGTTTTTTGGGCGAAAGGATGAGGGCGCTGTCGCCGAACCGCTCGAAATAATAGAGTAGCTGATTGGCGGAACAGTCAAAGGTGTACACATCCCCGTCGACGGAAACGGGAGTGGGGCGGTAGAGGTAAATTTTTTCAAACAGTTTCTTCCCTTTTTCGCTCAACTGTACGCGGATGGGCTCTCGGTCGGAGGCGTACATGGGGTATTGCGCGGCGCAGGCGACCTGTCGCGCAAAGAGTGCGGCACAGTCCTCGGGGATTTCGCTCTTTGCGGGCAACAGGGACACCGACCGCACGGACGCCAAACGCACCGTTACGTTCTGTTTGCCGTTGTGACAGAGTACATAGTTGAAGAGCTCGTCTTTGGCCGCGGTCACCGAATGGAGCGAGGCGCTTTCGATGACATCGCCGGATTGCAGTGCAAGGCAGGCTTTGACGCCTTTGCGCAGGGCTTTTTGCAGAAGTTCGTAATTTTCTTTGTGTATGATTTTTTCCCGTTCGTTTTTTGTTTTTTGCGCATAGGCGGAGAAAAGCCGTCGGTAGAAGGAGGAGATCGATTCGTTTTTGAGCAGGATTTTTTCTATGTACAGCACGGCTTTTTCGGATATTTTGGACGGCTTGAAAGCAAAGACGGCGCTCGGCTGTTTCCCTTCCGCGCCGCGCGCGGCGTCGGTGAAAACGCGCACGGTGTCGAGAAAGACCTTTTCCCGATAGTAATCGGGCACGATGGCGACGGCGGCGCGGATGGCGTCGTGCGTCTTTTCCTCGATGTTGGCGAATTCCTCATAAAAATTGCTCAAAAGGATGTTGTAGAAGGCGTTCATGTTCGGCGAACCGTTCGCCTTGGTCACCTTGAAGTCCGCGCAGTCTTTTTTCAGAACGTCCAGCACCGCTTTTGGAATGCTTACTTTAATCTTTTCTTCCATGGTTATTTTTTCCTCTTTTTTATATATTGTACACAAAAAGTGGTCATAAATCAAGCATATTTTACCTTACGTCCCCATAAAAAAGTGGTCATAAAAAATTTATATATTGCGGTCATACGGTTTTGCCCCCGATGCGCTATAATGAAAGTATAAAATTTTTCGGAGGTGATTTTGCATGAATTACAATTTTGACAGCATTGCGGGGTATGAACAGGAAAAGGAAGAGATGCGGCTGCTTTGCGGCATCATCCGTAAGAGAAAGGCATACGTACAGAGGGGCGCGACGCTGCCCAAGGGCATCATTTTTTACGGCGGCGCGGGCAACGGCAAGACACTGTTTGCCAAAGTATTGGCGAACGAATGCGGTCTGCAGGTCATTAAGATCGATCTCGGCAACGTCGAGAAAGAATCCGTGATCGTGCGGCAGATCCGACAGGCGTTTGCAAAGGCGGCGAAAAGCAAGCAGCCCGCCATGATCTTTTTCGATGAAATCGACAAGGTCCTGCCCAATCGGGCAGAGGAGTACGTGACCGACCGCTCCAAGACGGTGCTTGCGCAACTTCTCACGCTCATCGACGGCATGGATAGCAGCGGAAACTTCATTTTCGTCGCCACCTGCAACGATTATGACAGCCTGCCCGATACGCTCGTCTGTCCCGGGCGACTCGATAAAAAGATCTGCATCGGCATGCCGTCTTACGCCTCGCGCCTGGCCATTCTGAAATTGTATGCCGGACGTTCGGGCTGTCGGTTTGAAAGTTCCCTGGAAGAGATCGCCCGCCTGTGTGCGGGATTTTCCGGCGCGGCCGTCGAAACGCTGGTCAACGAATGCATCCTGCGTTCGGACGAAAGCGGATTGATCGGCGATCGGTTGGTGCGGGATAGGATTTCGGAGATCAAGAATCAGGATATCCCGCGCCGCAATCCTGCCTCCGTCGACGCCATAACGGCCTGTTACAACATCGGCTGTTTCGTCGTCGCAAAGAATTTCAACGACGGCGATTATACGCTCAATCTGGACATGGATACCGTCTGTAACGATTATTTTAATAATCTCCTTCATGATTACGACGACGATTACGACGACGATTATGATGACGATTACGACGACGATTATGATGACGATTGCGATGACGATTATGGCGAGGAAGAGCCGGAGGAAGATTGCGACGGGGCTGACGACGGGCAAGGGGAGCAGAGTTTATACTACACGAAGAGTGATTGCCTGCATGCCCTGTGTGCGATCCTGGGCGGATATGCGGCGGAAGAGATCGTGTTGCATAAAATCTACAGCAATGTTTACAGAGGACTGTGGACGGCGGACAAACTGCTCTTGGGCATGTCGCAAAGAGGCCTTCTCGGATTGTCGTTGCGCTATTCCGAAACGAGGGCGGAAACGCTTGACTACTTGCCCGAACGCCTCCGCGACGTCAATGCCGCATTCGATCAAATGATCGAAGAGAGTTACCGGCAGGCGGCGGCAATCGTGTCGGCGAACAAAGAACTCATCGAAACTCTCATTCCGATCCTGGTTGAAAAGGAGAGCATGGAACGTGAGGAATGCGAAGAGATGTTGGCAAGCCTGGGCGGGTTGCGGCGCATATAGCCGCGGCCGTCCGGACGCGGCATGCCCTTGTCGGGCGGGTAAACGAAGGGGAAATTTATTTGAAATATATTTTGGAGGCAGAAACGGATGAATATCGATAAATTTAAAATTTTTTGTATATATTCGGAAAATGAGGAGGGTACGCTGGATGAATTGGTGGTGGATACATACAATGAGGACTATGCTTTCACGAGGAACACGGACGAGGAAGAGCTCGCCTGCCGGCACGATCCGGAAATAAAGGGATTCAGAGTCTCGCGCGATTTTTTCGACTATTATTACAATCTCCTGAACAACCTGTATTCGGGCAGTTTTCTTGTGTATGACGCCGATTACGCCGCCCGTAAAAAGGCCGCAGAGGAGACGGAGCGGAAAAAACGTGCAAGACCGCTCATTGACGGGGAAACGGTGCGCAAAGCACTCCGTCTGGAACTTCCCGAAGAGGAATTGTCCAAGGTCAGCTCGTTTGACTATCGCTTGCCCAAAGGCGATTATTATGATTTCGATCTGTTCCTCGGCAAAATCCATGACGTTATGGCGGGCAGGTTGGAAATCCCGGCGTTCACGCAGTGGTGCATTATTGTCATGCGTTGTCTGGAAGATCATATGAAAACGAATAGCCGGAAATTGATAAAACTCTTTTACGAGCTCGGGGATTATTTCGACGGAATGGCGTTTATGAGCAGTTCTTCTTCCGAAGAAGAAAAACGCAAAGAGTGTCTGGAATCGATTGCGTGGCTGAAATATTACAATCATCTTATTCTCGACGCAAAATCGCGGCGGAATACGCCGTTTACGACGAACGGGGTCATCACCTACATCGATTTCGCTTTTTCCCTCAATGACGGGTGCGAATGTATGCTGAAAACGTGCGTGGTCGATCTCGACGAGGGAAAGATCAACTATATGTACATACCCGAAATAGAGTATGACGAACGGATAAACTATACCTTTCTTCCCTGCCGCGAGTTTGACGATTTGGCTTCCGAATACTTTGAAGGCTTTTCGCTCGATACTTCCATGACGGTCGGTTACGCCTTAAGCAAAGAGGGGGAAGTATAGCGATGTTTCTCCCCTCGGAGCGAAATGCTCCGAGAAAAAATGAATGCGTTGCGGTAAAAATATTTTTTGCTTTCTCTTTGAGGAAAAGCGGGAACCCCGCCGGCAAGCTGTGGGCTTGTCCGCGGAGTTCTTTGGATTAAGCACCAAAAAAACACCCGTTTTTGCGGGTGTTTTCTTGGTGTGTGGGACTGCTGATCGGGGCTTGCGCATACGCGCAAAGTTCTTCGAACACGAACCACGCCCAAGGAAGAAGAGACTAAAAAACTGGCATTCTTTGTGGTCTTGCGGTTTGATCGATTAAAACGAAACCACACAAAAAACACCCGTTTTTGCGGGTGTTTTTTGTGTGGTGCCGCTGACCGGACTCGAACCGGTACGAAAATTTACTTTCGAGGGATTTTAAGGCTGATGCAACAGCCTTGGAACACAATATATAGCAATATTAAAGGCTATAAACAACTATATATTGTGGTTTACAGCCTTTGTCCCCAAATGTCCCAAAGCTATTTATGCAGTGGTTTATGAATAAAAATAACTAAACGCCAAGTTTTTTACGAATTTCATTGAGCCATTCGCCTTGATACTTGAAATAGCGTGGTCCTTGAACGGAATACTTACTATTTACAATGTGGACTTTTTTAGTGCTAAAATAAGATCCTGCACCTCTGTGTAGGGGTTGCGTTCCACGATAATTTTATCTTCCTCATAAAAGGCGTTTTTCTTTTCGGATCGGTTTATCGCAACTGCGTACTTATCCTCCAAATCACATTGAGTATAGACATCCATAGCCTCATTATACCCCGGAACATATTTTTTCAACTGCTCCTTGACCGCTTGCGAAGAAGATTCTGTCTTGGGGTTTTTGGTAAAATAATATAACAGCCAGATTTCAAAACAGGGGTTAGATACAATAAACCTGACTTGCGGATACTTTTTCTGGGCCTTTAAATATGCCTCATACTTATCACGGCGCAGATCCAGGTCGATAAGGCAAAACGCCAAATCTCCAATCACGGGATCCATTTGATACTCTTTATAAAGGTTTGCTGCCCGCCTTGCCATTCCCATGACATCAGTAGCTTCGGAATCCTTGATTTCAAGCCGATAAGGCAACTCTCTGACCTTATAATGAGAAAAATACTTACGTTCCGTCTTATTTCTGCCCTCACAGACAAGCAATAAGATGGGACTTCGCTGCCTTTTGTAAGATTGCTTTCTTGCCATTCTCAGTTCTCCTTGATAAACGGAATGGCACCGAAGCGGCCGAGAATATATGCCTTTTCAATATTTTCATTTTTGCGCGGTGAAAAATCGGTCAGCGGATATATTGTTGTCTTTCCGCTCTTGAAATCACGCTCTGTAAACCAAATCTCATCCCGACGAAGAAGTTCCAGATCGAGGAGATTGGTGTCGTGCGTATTGGCGATCAGCTGTGCATTGTTTACATTGATTTCCGAATCGAGGAACAGACTTACAATATACCTTACGAGAATCGGATGAAGACTTCTGTCTATTTCATCGACAAAGAATGTTATCCCGTTTTGGAATACATGATACAGGATAGGCGAAAGTTCAAACATCTGTATCGTTCCAAGCGATTCTTCCTGAAGATTCAGGATGTATTTTCCTTCCGTATTCTCGTCTGTAACGGCATGCTGTATGTTGATGTTATAAACGGGCGAATTTTCTATTTGTTCAATAAGCTCGGCTTTGCCTTGAGTAATAAGAGATACCATCGAGTTGAGCATGGGATCTTTCGGCATTTCTTTGAACTTCTTTTCCTCTATCGCAAAATCCTCGATGCTTATATCTGCATTATTAAAGAATTTAAGGCAAAACTTTTTGTAGTCTTCAAACTGCCCGTCCGCCTTGATTTTTGCAATATGCGCCTGCCACTGCTCATTAAAAGAATATGGAAGCAGTGTGTTCAGCAGAAATTCAACAACTGGTTTGGTAAGAGGATAATTCCAATTCGCAGAAGTTGCCAGAAACAGCTTGTTGCGTGTAGTCTTTGATACTATATCGCGGAGCGTTCTGACATCTCGCTTGAATTCATAGGTATCGGTATCAGTTCGCTCAAAGATATTCGTTGGTTTGGCCGTATTGTAAATATCAAGTTTTTCGTAAATCACTCTCTCCTGCGTGCAGGAAAACGCATAATGATACTTTTTTCCCTGCATTACAAACGTAAGCGCAAATTCCGACGGGATATTTTTGGCGTCGTGGCGGAACTTGAAGGGGACGACAGGGATCGGCATATTTTCAAGCAGTTGATTGGAATTAAAGATAAACCAGCGAACAAATGCAACCGCGCGAATAAACGAGGTTTTGCCGGATGCATTGGCGCCATAAATAAGCCTGACGCGCGAATACTTATCATCAATCAGACTTTCCCTGTGTTGTTTATCGCTGTTTGCAAGCATATCAAAGCGGCATTCATCTCCGAAAGACATAAAGTTTTTAAAGCTGAAATCAATAAGCATCTTTTTATCTCCTTTTTTCTTTAATATTATTATATACACTTTTAGAAGAAAAATCAACATCAAAACAAGATATTTTTTTGATTTTTACTGTATTTTTACAAAAATAGCAAAAATATTTTGTTTTTAATATAATATTCATCCGCTAATCTATCGTGTTGTCTGCTCAAAAAAATCTATTTGCCCAATCATTTTTCCCGTTTCGGGCAGGGAGTTTGGCACGGCGGGCGCGGAAGTCAACGCGAAAAATTATCGCTGAAAAATGAAATAATCATGGCATATAGGCAGCCGAACAGGTCATTTCTGACTTGTTCGGTTTTTTTTATTTTATCGGTTTTATAACTTCAATGCAATAATTTTTCTTGCCTCGTTGACTTCCGTAACTGAATTGGAAGGGGAGTGATTAAAAACTTCCGCCGAGCCGCCGGCACCCTGCCGAAAGGCAAAAATAAAATAATTGGAGGTAGTTCCAAATGAAGAAAGTAGTTTATTCCGTTTCCGGAAACAATCGGTTCGGAAGCAACAAGCTGACCGGTCTCGGGTTTATCACCGAGAGTGACCTCGTTATCGCCTGTGTGAGCAAAAAGGGCAATGCGTATATCCGCGTGTTTGAAGATTGCGTCAGGAATTGCCACGCCGTACCGGGACGTGACGGAGAGTTCAAGGGCGCTTATTACGAAATCCGCGAAATCGAATTTGAAAAGAAAACGTCGGGCGGCGAAAGCACCGGATACGAGACGAGAGAGATCGAAGTCGGGTATTCCGTCTGGTACAAGCTTGTCGATTAAGGAGAACTGCAATGAACAAATTTTATCTCAAAGAATTTCAGTTCTTCGACGGTGAAGATACCGTCGTATTCAACATTGTTGCCCTTTACGAAGGGAGCGACCAAATTACGGTTGCCGTTACCAAAAACGGAAAAATAACCGTTACGGATTACGACTTGCATTCCGATGAAAACGGATTGTATTTTGAATATGGCATTGCAGGACAGGAACACATCCGCATTGACGACTTTGAGGAGATCTGAAATGAAACTTACCCTTGCAAACATCAAAGAAATCAAGCGCAAGTCAGAGAGCCCGCTCACGCGCCGCGTCTGCAATTATGTCATTGACCGCTGGAGTGAATACAGCGATAAATCGCACATATTCACGGACGTATTGTATCACGGCTGTCAGTCAGGCATTGTCGGGGAACTTATCTATTACACGGACACGGTGCGCTTTTACAAGCAGTACCGTTCCGAAATCAATGCGCTTTTATACGATACGATGAACGGAACGGGGCTCTATGCCCCGTCTGACTTGTTCGGCGAAAAGTGGGACAAAGAGGATCCGCTTGCGCAGGACTGTCACAACCAGAACCTTTTGGCATGGTTCGGCTTTGAAGAAACGCTGAGAAACATCGGCTACAACTTCGAGGCTTTAGAAAGTAAAATTTAAGGAGAAAAGACAATGAAAGATATGAATACCGCGAAGAAAGAAAAGGCAATTCAGCTTTTGAAGGAAATGGATATTTACAAACCGTACATAAAGGGCTTTGAGGAAAAAGGCACCGTATGCTTTTTCGAAAATTACGGCGGCTTTTGGATCGAGCAGGAGCCTGAGTTGTATGCCAAAATGAAGGAAATCGAAAAGAAATTTAGCTGCCTCGTGTATGCCGTAACGCACGAGTTTACGCCGTTCGGCGAATGCTATTCCTTCCTCCTTGTAACAAACTGCCGCACGGAATGGAAAACTTTGATGTACACCGAAGGGAGCAAACATACCGCTTTTGCCTATGTATGGAACAAAGACGATGACTGGTGCTCGGAATTCGGAAGCGTCACGGTACAGAGCTTCGGCGGCGGCATCAAAAGGATCGCGTAAGGGGGAACGGCATGAAAGTCTATCTTGTGAAACGCGCCCGCTTTACCGAGTACAACAAAGACTTTGAAATAACTGTATATGACGCATATATCAAAGCATACAAACTGTTCAGGAGATTTATAAAAGAGGAACTCAAGCCGGAAATGTTTTGGACGCGCAGACTGAAATGGAAAAACGGTGTTCCTTGGGGCCACGAAGTTTGCTTTGAATTTCTCCAACGACGCAACGATACCGACGAGACCGAATGCCATTGGAGAATAGCAGATAAAGGGGCATCCTGTTTTCATACCTTTATCTCGATAGAAATCAAGGAGGTATTACAAAAATGATACCCTATAAAGCACAAGCTCATATCCATTCCCTGAATGGCAAAATGGATGAAATCACCGTACTTGAAAAAGTCGGGGATAACGACTATATCGTGGACTACAGGGGCATGAAATGTCACGCCCTCTTTAATTGGTTTGTTTGCGAATATTACGCAGACGACGTTTATCAAATCGTAAAGGAGAATTGAAACTATGGCTAAAATCGCAGAACTCAAAAAATATCTCACGCACGAATTTTCTGCCGGGTGCTACACCGGCGACGATTACAAGAGCTTTCAGACAAAATATCTGAACTACCTGAAAACAATGTGCCGTGAAAACCATTGGCAGCTTGTCAACGTCGGGAAAAATCATTATTGCTTCTCCGCCTTTATCAAAAGCGCGGAAAACAAATGCGTCTACATATCCATCAGCGACGTAAGATACTTTACAAACGAATGGTTCCACCATATCCTCGTGCGAACGGCTGAAAACGAAGTCGATTACAGGGGCGGTTTCAACAACTACGCCACTCTCGAGGGGCTGGAAGTAAAGATAGCCCAACTGTTCGGCGATATGCCGTTTTAAGGAGGCGCGATATGAAATCAATGATTGAAGAGCTGTATTGCGGCAACATCTGCGCAAAAGACATTGTATTGCCCGAAAAGAAGCGAAAAAAAGAACTTGCCCTTTACGACAAGCTGAAAGCCACTCTGTCAAAAGAAAGCGATGAGCTTTTCGAAGCGTTTCTTGAACTGACGGAAGACAATCACGACGACCTGATGCTGAAGATTTACAAACGCGGCGTTTCGACCGGAATCATGCTTGCATCGGAAGCATTCATCGAAGGAGAAAATTTATGAAACTCAACCTTGAAGCAAAGACCAAAGCACAGCAATTGGTCAAGGAATATCTTGAAAATAACGCCTCTTCCGCCCTTGCCGAAAAGATAAACAGCGGCACGGTCATCGAAAAGGACGGCAAAACGCTGCAAAACAAAAAGACGCTGGACGGCTTTATGAAATACGCCTCGGACGAGGCAAGAAAACTTGCCGAAAAAGGAGCAAATTCCGCCTGCGTGGAGGACGAAGTTGTATTCGGCTGGGCCGTTCATTACTTTGAAGAGGACAGCATCGAAGGTACGCTCTTCAACGAAGACGGCACAAAGTACAAGAAACAGTCCGGCGCCATAGCAAAGGCTCCGGCGGTGAAATACACACCGCCGAAACCGCAGCCGAAACCGCAGATGTCTATGTTCGATATGTTCGAAAACGAGGATAATGCAGGCATATGCGCCACTCAATCGGACGAAGAATTGACCGGGGGCGACTGTGAAGCGGCTGAACAGCCAGCCGTGGAAGAACCGCAACACGTCGACCCTGAAACGGGCGAGATACTTTCCGAAGAGGAAATGCGCGAATTTGACGGCGATATCGAAGAGCCGGATATAGACGAGAATGAAATCGACTCTTCCGCTTTTGATGTGGAGGCGCTCGCTATCTTAGATGAAATATTCGGCGATGAAATTGACCTGAGGTGATACCATGACCGAGAAAGACATAAAACCGATTCCCAAATACATTATGGACGAGATTTACAGGCGCGATCTGAAAATCGAACCCTGGCAGACGAGCGCGGTGCGTTATTACGCATATCTGACCGTGTGGAAAAAGGAACTCGTCAAAGTGACTGTCGCCGTTGCCACCCTTCAGAACAGGCATTGGGCTTGCAAACAGGTTGCCGTACACGGCGTGCATTCTCCGGAATGTTATGTCCGCGACATGGAATATAACTACTTCGGATACGGCTA
>CALWCO010000042.1 GCA_944376455.1 uncultured Clostridia bacterium | reverse complement strand
GTGCATGGCAAAAAGGGACAAACGAGAATCTGAACGGATTGCTGCGGGAATTTTACCCGAAAGGCAGGAATCTTTCGCGAGTCAGTCCCGCGACATTAAAAAAGAACCTGGCGTTGATCAACGCCAGGCCCAAAAAGGTTTTGCATTTCCGAACACCGCAAGATTTGTTCCAAGAAAATCTTATCAAGTGTTGCACTTAGTTTGACAATTCATCTACAAAACACATAACTTTCATTTAAAAGTATAGTATACAACACTACACTTTCTTTATAAATTTACATTTTGGATAATTTGAGCATCCCCAAAACTCTCCATACATTCCATTCCGTAAAACTAATTTGCCACCACATCTAGGACAAATGCCATGTTCTATATTCTCTTGTTGCGTCCTAATATTTCCAATGTGTTCTTTCGTGGACATTTCCGTTTTGCTTGCCAACAATAAATTATAAGCCTTCTCCATTTGCTCGACTGTTAAAACGGCTTCCCCTGAAAGCAAATTACTTTTCAATGCCGACAGCGGAATAACGTTATTCGCATTAATATGATATGTATTATTTTGGACAAACACAACCAACGAATGAATAGGCAACTTTCCTATAATTTTTTTCACATTATAAACATGCGTCGCATTTTGCTTAAGTGGATTGTATAACTTATTTTTAACTTTTCCATATGCTAAAACCTGAGTCCATTCGTGTTGATTTTCAGAGCCATATATTTCGCCTGAATAATTTTTCGTTTCAACGACAAACACTCCTCGCGAATTTATAACAATATGGTCTATTTGAGACGTTTTTCCATCGTTTGAAACAATCAGGTCGTTAATAACATATTGTTCATTTTTTATTGTTTCTCCGATTATCCGTCTAACCTTATTTTCACCACGTTTTCCACGATTTTCCGGTTTTCCTAAATACGCAGCAAATGCAGCAAGAATTACAATTAAAATAATTGATATTATTATAAGAAATGGCATAATTTATCCATCATCGTAATGTGTTTAATACATATTTTATAAATTAATCAATCATATATAACGATATGTTTCAAGTTTTTTTCCGTGGACAAAAGAAAACTCGGCTTTTTATAAATTGAGTTTTACAAGTTGTTTAATTTAAATCCCTATTGTGCACACGGTAAAAACCTGCCTTTTTCCGCTCCAAAAACTTATCAGCCCTTGGAGCCCGTGGAACGGAGCATGACGTCGTGATAGCCGCCCTCGACGATGGAAGTGGAGGAAACGACGGTCATCTTGGCGTTGGCCTGCATATCGGGAATGGTGATGAACCCGCAGTTGCACATGGTGGACTTCACCTTGTAAAGACTCTTTGCAACGTTGTCGTGCAGACTGCCCGCGTAGGTAACATAGGAATCGACGCCCTCTTCAAAAGCAAGCGAACTCTTGCCGCCGAGGTCATAGCGCTGCCAGTTGCGGGCGCGGTTGCTGCCTTCGCCCCAATATTCCTTCACATAGGTGCCGTTGATGTTCAGTTTTGTCGTCGGGCTCTCGTCGAAACGGGCGAAATATCTGCCCATCATCAAGAAGTCAGCGCCCATGGCGAGGGCGAGAGTCATGTGATAATCGTGCACAATGCCGCCGTCCGAACAGATGGGAACGTAAATGCCCGTTTCCTTGAAATATTCGTCGCGCGCCTTGGCGACTTCGATGACGGCGGTCGCCTGTCCGCGGCCGATGCCCTTCTGTTCGCGCGTGATGCAGATGGATCCGCCGCCGATGCCGACTTTGACGAAATCCGCTCCCGCCTTGGCAAGGAACAGGAAGCCGTCTCTGTCCACAACGTTGCCCGCACCGACCTTGACCTTATCGCCGTACTTTTCACGGATAAATTGGAGGGTCTTTGCCTGCCAGCAGCTGTATCCTTCGGAAGAATCGATGCAGAGCACATCGGCGCCCGCCTCGACCAGCGCGGGAACGCGCTCTTCGTAATCGCGGGTATTGATACCCGCGCCGACCATATAGCGCTTATTGGAATCGAGCAATTCCAGGGGATTTTCCTTATGCGCGGAATAGTCCTTGCGGAACACGAAATACATCAGTCTGCCGCTCTTGTCGACAATGGGAAGAGCGTTGAGCTTATGATCCCAGATGATGTCGTTGGCCTCTTTGAGCGTGGTCTTTTCTCCCGCGGTGATGAGCTTGTCGCGGGAAGTCATGAAGTCCTTGACTTTATCCGTCGGGTTCATGCGGCTGACGCGGTAATCGCGGCTGGTGACGATGCCGAGCAGTTTGCCGTTGGGAGAGGCGTCGTCGGTGACGGCAATGGTGTTGTGTCCGCGTTCCTGTACCAGCGCGAGCACGTCGGCAAGCGTGGATTCGGGCGTGACGTTGGAATCGCTGACCACGAAGCCCGCCTTATAATTCTTGACGCGGGAAACCATTGCCGCTTCTTCTTCCACCGATTGAGAGCCGTAAATAAAGGACATGCCGCCTTCTTTGGCGAGCGCAATCGCCATGGTATCGTCGGAGACCGACTGCATGATCGCGGAAACCATGGGGATATTCAGACTGATCGGGCATTCCTCCTGCCCCTTTTTATATTTGACGAGGGGCGTTTTGAGACTGACGTTCGCGGGCACGCATCCCTCGGGCGTATAGCCGGGAACGAGCAGATATTCGCTGAACGTGCGGGAAGGTTCGGGATAATAATAAGCCATAAGAAAATCCTCCTGTTACTCTGTATTCTTCGATTGTTTTTTCTCTACTATTATTTGAAATATTTCACGGCGTTGCGGAACATACCGATTTCCAGATTGCCGGGAACGTTCTTATACAGACCGTAACCCTTTCTTTCCGCATGCCCCATTTTACCGAATACCCTGCCGTCGGGCGACGTAATACCCTCGACGGCGAATGCCGAGTTGTTGGGGTTGAAATGCACGTCGGACGTGGGATCGCCGTCCATATCGACGTATTGCGTGGCAATCTGACCGTTTGCGGCGAGTTGCAAAATCAGTTCGTCGCTCGCATAGAACCGGCCTTCTCCGTGAGAAATCGGTACGGTGAAAATATCGCCGACGTTGGTATCCGCCAGCCACGGCGAAAGATTGGACGCGATGCGCGTGCGTACCATGCGCGACTGGTGGCGGGCAATCGTATTGAACGTCAGCGTGGGCGACGCGGGATCGGCATCCACGATCTTGCCGTAAGGCACCAGACCGAGTTTGATGAGCGCCTGGAATCCGTTGCAGATGCCGCACATCAGCCCGTCGCGCCGTTCGAGGAGATTGGTAACCTCTTCCTTGATGGCGCCGTTGCGGAAGAACGCGGTGATGAATTTACCCGAACCGTCCGGCTCGTCGCCGCCAGAGAATCCGCCGGGGATAAAGACGATTTGCGACGTTTTCAGCTCTTCGGCGAACTTTTCAACCGAACGGGAAATGCCGTCCGCCGTGAGATTGTTGATGACGATGATCTTTGTTTCCGCGCCCGCTTCTTCCATGACCTTGGCAGAATCGTATTCGCAGTTCGTGCCGGGGAATACGGGGATAAGTACCTTGGGTTTTGCGCACTTGATTGCGGGCATGGGTCTGTTCTCCGCCCGATAAGAGAAGGCGCGCAGTTTCCCCTCTCCCTGGGCAATGTTGCAGGCAAAAATGGGTTCGAGTTTGTTCTCGTAAATCCTGAGCAGCTCGTCGAGCGATACCTTTTCGCCCTGGTAGGAAATCTCTTTGGTTTCCGTCGTCCGACCCAAGGTCCTGCCGATGTCGTCCTCGCCCGAAAGCTCGAGAATGAACGCGCCGTAATTGTAGCCGAAAATTTCCTCCATGGGTACGGACGGGGCGAAGGCAAAGCCGACGCCGTCGCCGAACGACATCTTCATGACGCCTTCCGCCACGCCGCCATAGCCGGGCGTGTATGCGGTGACCGCCTTACCGCTCGAAAGAAGTTCGCTGACCTGTTCCCACACCGCCAGAAGGCTCTTGGCATAGGGCAGGTGATTTTCGTTATAGACGGGTTGCAGAAGAACGACTTTATGTCCCGCCGCCTTGAAATGGTTGGCGACGACCTCGTCTACGTTGCCCGTGGTAACCGCGAAGGAAACCAGCGTGGGCGGCACGTCGAGATTTTCAAACGTCCCGCTCATGGAATCCTTGCCGCCGACCGAGGCAATTTTCAGGTCTTTCTGCGCCTCGAACGCGCCGAGCAGCGCGGCGAGAGGCTTGCCCCAACGCTTGCCGTCGGTGTTCGGATGTTCGAAATATTCCTGGAAAGTGAGATATACGTCCTCGTTCTTCGCGCCCGTGGCAATGAGTTTGGAAACCGATTCGACCACGGCAAGATAGGCACCGTGATAAGGGCTCTTTTCGGCCACATAAGGGTTATAACCCCACGCCATATAGGAACAGGTCTTGGTATCCTTTTTCTCCATGGAAACTTTATGCACCATCGCCTGCACGGGAGTGAGCTGATATTTGCCGCCGAACGGCATGAGTACCGTGCCCGCGCCGATGGTGGAGTCGAAACGTTCGGAAAGCCCGCGCTTGGAGCAGACGTTCAGATCCCCCGCCAGATTTTTATAATCGACCGCAAAACTGCCCGAAACTTTTCTCCTGTAATCCTCGGGCTTGACGGGCGTGATGTCGATGTGCTTCTCCGCGCCGTTGGAATTGAGGAATTCGCGGGAAAGGTCGACGATCTTCCTGCCGTTCCAGAACATGGTCAGACGCTTTTCCTCTTTGACCCGCGCGACGACCGTCGCTTCGAGGTTCTCTTCCTCTGCCAGGCGGCAGAACTTTTCCGCGTCCTCCTTTGCGACGACGACCGCCATGCGCTCCTGCGATTCGGAAATGGCAAGTTCGGTGCCGTCCAGTCCTTCGTATTTTTTAGGCACGGCGTTCAGATCGATTTCCAGCCCGTCGGCAAGCTCGCCGATGGCGACGGACACGCCGCCCGCGCCGAAATCGTTGCAGCGCTTGATCAGAAGAGAGGCCTCTTTGTTTCGGAACAGACGTTGCAACTTGCGTTCTTCGGGCGCGTTGCCCTTTTGCACTTCCGCGCCGCACGTTTCAAGCGATTGCAAGGTATGCGACTTGGACGACCCCGTCGCGCCGCCGCAACCGTCGCGGCCCGTTCTGCCGCCCAAAAGGATGACGATATCCCCGGGCGCGGGACGTTCGCGCCGCACGTTTTCCGCGGGCGCCGCGCCGATCACCGCGCCGATCTCCATGCGTTTCGCCGCATAGCCGTCGTGATAGAGCTCGTCCACCTGTCCCGTCGCAAGTCCGATCTGATTGCCGTAGGAGGAGTATCCCGCCGCGGCGGTGGTGACGATCTTGCGCTGGGGGAGTTTGCCCTTCATCGTCTCTCCGATCGGTTTCAGAGGATCCGCCGCACCCGTTACGCGCATCGCCGCATAGACATAGGCGCGGCCGCTCAAAGGATCGCGGATGGCGCCGCCGATACACGTCGCCGCACCGCCGAACGGTTCGATTTCCGTCGGGTGGTTGTGCGTTTCGTTCTTGAAGAGGAGCAGCCAGTCCTCTTTCTTTCCCTCGCTCTCCACCTGCATTTTGACCGTGCAGGCGTTGATCTCTTCGGACTCGTCGAGTTTGGGCAAGAGCCCCTTGCTTTTGAGATATTTCGCCCCCACCGTCGCAAGGTCCATGAGGTTGATCGGCTTGTTTGTCCTGCCCAGTTCCTCCCGCACCGCGAGATAGTCCTCGTACGCCTTCTGCAACAGTTCGTCCTCAAACTTCACGTTGTCGATGGTCGTGAGGAAGGTGGTATGGCGGCAGTGGTCCGACCAATAGGTATCGATCATGCGGATTTCCGTGATCGTCGGATCGCGGTCCTCCGTTTTGAAATAATCCTGACAAAATTTAATGTCGTCCGCATCCATGGCGAGCGCATATTCTTTGACAAAGTTTTCCAGTCCCGCTTTGTCCAGCGCCAAAAATCCGTCCAACGTCTTGACCTGCGTGGGTACGGCATAGTCGATTTTCAGGGTGTCGACGGTATCGAGGGACGCTTCCCGCGCTTCGACGGGGTTGATGACGTGCTTTTTGATCGCCATGATCTCGGCAACGGTCAGGTTACCGTAGAGCATATACACCTTCGCGGTGCGCACGAGCGGGCGGTCTTTTTGGGATATGATCTGAATGCATTGCGCGGCGGAATCGGCGCGCTGGTCAAACTGACCGGGCAGATATTCCACGGCGAACACATAGGCGTTTTCCTCGGGCAATTCTTCGGAAACATTGTCGAGCTGCGGCTCGGAAAAAACGTTCTTGACGGCATAATCGAACAAATCCCTGTCGATGTTTTCCACGTCGTAACGGTTAAAAAGGCGCAACCCCGTCAAAGAGCGGATGGAGAGAATGTTATTGATCTCCGCAAGCAGAGCATCCGCTTCGCCCGCCAAGCCGTCTTTCTTTTCTACGTAAATTCTGTATACCATACTGTAACGCTCCGTCTCCTTATTTTCTTTCGTAAGCCTGCAACGCGCGTTTGCCGATGTCCGCGCGCATGAATCCGTTTTCGAATTTAACCTGTTTCGCCAGCGCATAGGCGCGGTCGATCGCGCCCTGCAAGGTATCCGCCGTCGCCGTTACGCCCAACACTCTGCCGCCCACGCTGAGAAGTTTCTCGCCCTCTTTCTTCGCGCCTGCGACAAAAATGTATTCGCCCTCTTTCGCCTCGGGCAACGTCAGTTCAAACCCGCTTTGATAGGAAACGGGATAGCCCTTGGACGCGACGACCACGCAACAGGCGTGTCCTTCGGAAAATTCCACTTTCATATCCCCCAGCGTCCCGTTTGCCACCGCCTGCATGACGGTGAAAAGATCGCTCTTCAAAAGGGGCAACACCACCTGCGTTTCGGGATCGCCGAAACGGCAGTTATATTCGATGACTTTGGGACCCTTGGGGGTGAGCATGAGACCGAAATACAGACAGCCTTTGAAAGTTCTGTTTTCGGCGTTCATCGCGTGCATGGTGGGCAGGAAAATCGTCCTAATGCATTCTTCCGCGATTTCCTTCGTGTAATAAGGATTGGGTGCAACCGTACCCATACCGCCCGTGTTAGGACCCTGATCGCCGTCGTGTGCGCGCTTGTGGTCCATGGAGGAGACCATGGGCACGAGGGTCTTGCCGTCCGTAAAGGAGAGGACGGAAACTTCGGGACCGGTCAGAAATTCCTCGATGACGATCTTTGCGCCGCTCTCGCCGAATTTCTTGTCCTGCATCATCTCTTTGACTGCCTGTCTGGCCTCTTCGCGCGTCTGCGCGACGACGACGCCCTTGCCGAGCGCCAGTCCGTCCGCCTTGACCACTGTGGGAACAGGCGCTGTATCGAGATAGGCAAGCGCGGCGTCCATGTCCTCGAACACTTCGTATTCCGCCGTGGGAATGCCGTATTTCTTCATGAGGTTTTTGGAGAAGATTTTACTCCCCTCGATGATCGCCGCACGCTTGTTGGGGCCAAAACAGGGAATCCCCTCCGCTTCGAGCGCGTCCACCGCGCCGAGCACCAGTGGATCGTCGGGCGCAACCACCGCAAAGTCGATTTTATTCTCTTTTGCAAAAGCGGCAATGCCCGCAATGTCCTTCGCGCCGATGTTCACACAGGTCGCGTCCAACGCGATGCCGCCGTTCCCGGGCAGAGCATAGATCTCTTCGATGCCCTTGTTTTCCTTTAATTTTTTGATGATGGCGTGTTCTCTTCCGCCGCCGCCGACAACCATTACTTTCATATGTCTGTCACTCCTCTTCCTTCCCTCTTCTCAATGATGGAAAAGTCTGAGTCCCGTAAACGCCATGACCATGCCGTGTTCGTCGCAGGACTTGATCACCAGATCGTCGCGGGTGGAGCCGCCCGGCTGAGCGACATAGCTCACGCCGCTGCGCGCCGCGCGGACGATGTTGTCGTCAAACGGGAAGAACGCGTCCGAACCCAAGGCAACGCCCTTGATCCCCGAAAGGTATGCCCGTTTTTCCTCCCGCGTGAAGGGCGCGGGGCGTTCGGTGAAATATTTCTGCCAGTTCCCGTCCGCCAGCACGTCCTCATCGTTGTCGGAGATGTACACGTCAATGACATTGTCCCTGTCGGGACGACCGATTTCCTTCTTAAAGGGCAAAGAAAGCACTTTGTCGCTCTGACGCAGATGCCAGTTATCCGCCTTACCGCCCGCGAGCCGCGTGCAGTGAATGCGGGATTGCTGCCCCGCGCCGACACCGATCGCCTGTCCGTCCACGGCATAGCAGACCGAATTGGACTGGGTATATTTCAAGGTGATGAGCGCAATGATCAGGTCGCGTTTTGCGCTCTCGGGCAGATCCTTTTTGACCGTAACGATATTTTTCAGCCAGCTCTCGTCGATCTTCGCGTCGTTGCGCCCCTGTTCAAAGGTAATGCCGAACACCTGTTTATGCTCGATGGGATCAGGCACATAGGCGGGATCGATCTTGATGATGTTATAGTTGCCCTTCTTTTTCTGTTTCAAAAGCTCCAACGCTTCGTCCGTATAGCCGGGCGCGATGATGCCGTCGGACACTTCCCTTTTCACGAGCCGCGCCGTCGTGACGTCGCAGACGTCGGACAGAGCGATCCAGTCGCCGAAGGAGGACATTCTGTCCGTTCCGCGGGCACGGGCATAGGCACAGGCAAGGGGCGAATCGTCCAGGCCTTCGATGTCGTCCACAAAGCAGGCCTTTTTCAGCTTTTCGGGTAACGGCACGCCGACCGCCGCCGATGTGGGACTGACGTGCTTGAAGGACGTCGCCGCGGGAAGGCCGAGCGCGTCCTTGAGCTCTTTCACCAGCTGCCAGCTGTTGAAGGCGTCCAGAAAATTGATGTATCCCGGTCTGCCGTTCAGCACTTCGATGGGCAGTTCACTCCCGTCGTGCATGAAAATGCGCGCGGGTTTCTGATTGGGGTTGCAGCCGTACTTCAACTGAAATTCTTTCATGAACGATTTTTTCTCCTTGCGTTTGCATATTTTTGTCCCGGCTTTTTCCTCGCAAAAACGAGAAAAAACGGGGCATGCCTTTGATAAAGGGCAATAAGAATGATGAAAATGACTTACCAGATCTGTTTTCGATCCGTCCGATTATTTGTTTTTATTGATGAGAACACTCTCTCCCGCGCCCGTTTTCAGATCGATGTAACGAACATAGAGCGAGATCTTATTGTCGGCATTGAGGTTATCCCACAGCGTCTTTGCAAACTCGTCCACGTCGTTCGGGATCTGCACGCGCTCGGGCTCGCCCTGAAAGGTGGGAATGGGGTTGCCGTCGCACACATAGGTATGAATGAAGTGCCCCATGCCCGCAATGGCGGTGTAATCAAAGAAATAGCGATTGCACGCCGAACCCTTTTCGTCCGCCGATTTGAGAATGCTCATTTTATAGGAAAAATCCCCGTTTTCAAATACGAGCATGCCGCTGATACGCGGAGTAAAATTGGGAGCGTCCGGCTCAAAGGCGCGGGTTTTCAGGCTCTTGCAGAAACCCTTGCCCGCCTGCAAACCGTCATAGATCGTATCCGTCTGATCGCCGTTGGTGACGATGAGTTTGTTGTCCAGACGACGAATGGCCGAATAGATGATGAGCGAGGGATCTTCCACCTTGCTCTCGTCGAAAGGCGCGGTGATGACGTCGCCGTTCTCCTGCTCGATGAACACGCGGTTGCGGCTGTTCTCGCTTCTGCCCATGATGAAATAGGCGACGGCGGCCTTGGTGCCGTCCGCACTCTTGCCGATGACGATGCCGCGCCCCACATAGGAATTATCCTTGATCAGTTCTCCGATGTCATTGATTTTGTATATGTTCATACTTTTCTCCTTTGATCGCGATTTCCCGCGCCACCTTTTCGCACGCCGCAGGCAAAATTTTCCACTCTGCCTGCTCCATGACCCTGCGCTGTAATTTTTCGGGCGTATCCCCTTTATGCACCTTGACGGCCTTCTGCAAAATGATCTGCCCGCCGTCGGGAATTTCGTTGACGAAATGCACGGTCGCACCCGTTACTTTCACGCCGTAAGCGAGCGCCGCCTCATGCACATGCAGACCGTAAAAGCCTTTGCCGCAAAAGGAAGGGATGAGCGAGGGATGGATGTTGATGATGCGCTTGGGATATTTCGACGTGAAATTTTCACTCAAAATGGACATGAACCCCGCCAGAACGATGAGTTCGATGCCGTACTCTTGAAGCAGGCGGAGTATCTCCGCCTCGAACGCCTCCTGCGAGCCCGTCTGGCGACGGGTGACGACTGCCGTGGGAACGCCTGCATTCTTCGCCCGTTCCAAGGCATAGGCGGAAGAATTGTTGGCAAGAACCAAACAGATCTTTCCGCTCTCGATCGCGCCGGACTTTTCCGCATCCAGCAGAGCCTGTAAATTGGTGCCGCCGCCCGAACAGAAGACGGCAATCTTTGTCTTTTTCATGAACATAATGTTTTTTTCTTTACTTCTTTCCGAAACGGAGCGTTCTCCTTGTCCGTGCGCTTCATCCATTCGCCGTCAAAAGGGGCAAAAGGACGGGGCATGCCCGTCTTAAGCCATGATAACGCCTTCGTCCCCTTCGACGACTTCGCCGACGATGTAGGCGTTTTCGCCCGCATCCTGCAAGACTTTGAGTGCCTTGTCCGCATCCGCCTTCGCCACGACGGCGATCATGCCGACGCCCATGTTAAAGGTATTGAACATATCCCGCTCGGGAATGTTGCCGACCTTCTGAATGTAATCAAAAATGGGCAGGACTTTGACGGCGGATTTGTCGATTTTCGCCGAATAGCCCTTTTTGAAGCAACGGGGAATGTTCTCATAGAACCCGCCGCCCGTGATGTGCGAAACGCCCTTAACCTGTACGGCGTCAAAGAGCGCGAGCATCGGCTTGACATAAATCTTGGTGGGCGTGAGCAGGGTTTCGCCGAGGGACTTGCCGCCGAGCGCCGCAAGCGGCGTTTTCAAATCGGCGTTCTCGACGTCGAACACCTTCCGCACGAGCGAGAATCCGTTGGAATGCACGCCCGAGGACGGCAACGCGATGATGACGTCCCCCGCGGTCATGGTCTCCTTGTCGAGCACCTTGCTCCTGTCCACGACGCCCACGGAGAAGCCCGCAAGGTCATATTCGTCCACGGGATAGAACCCCGGCATTTCCGCCGTTTCGCCGCCGATGAGCGCGCTGCCGGACTGTACGCAGCCCTCCGCAACGCCCTTGACGATGTCGGCGATTTTTTCGGGTACGTTTTTGCCGCAGGCGATGTAATCGAGGAAAAACAGAGGCTTGGCGCCGCAGCAGATGACGTCGTTCACGCACATGGCGACGCAGTCAATGCCGACGGTGTCGTGCTTATCCATGAGAAACGCAATTTTTAATTTCGTGCCCACGCCGTCCGTGCCGCTGACGAGGACGGGACGGGTCATGCCCGTAACGTCCAGTTCGAACAGTCCGCCGAAACCGCCGATGTCGCTGCCGACGCCCGCGGTCATGGTGCGGGCAATGTGCGCCTTCATCAATTCGACCGCCCTGTACCCCGCGGTGATGTCCACGCCCGCGCTCTTATAGCTCTCGCTGAAACTTTTTTCCTTTGCCATATCCTTTGATTTCCTTATTTTATAAATACTTTGTCTGTTAATCTTCTTTTTCGCTCAGTTTCTTCTCGAACCGGCGCTTGTTGGTCGCGGAAGGCAGATCGGTGGGATAGTCCCCCGTGAAGCAGGCCTTGCAATAGCCCTTGCAATGTCCGCCCGCCGCCAGTTGATCCAGACTGTCCACGCTCAGATACCCGAGGCTGTCTGCGCCGATGATCTCCGCCGTTTCTTCCACCGTATGGTGGCAGGCGATGAGATGTTCGCGAGAGTCGATGTCCGTGCCGTAATAGCAGGGATTGAGGAAGGGCGGCGAAGAAATGCGCATATGCACTTCCTTTGCGCCCGCCTCGCGCAGAAGCGCGACGATCTTCTTACTCGTCGTGCCGCGCACGATGGAATCGTCGATGAGGACGATGCGCTTGCCGCGCACCACTTCCGCAATGGCGTTCAGCTTGATCTTGACGAGGTTTTCGCGCGCCTGCTGTCCGGGCGCGATGAACGTTCTGCCGATGTATTTATTCTTGATGAGTCCGATGCCGTAAGGAATGCCGGACTCCTTGGCATAACCGACCGCGGCATCCAGTCCCGAATCGGGTACACCTACGACGATATCCGCCTCTACGGGGTGTTGCTGTGCCAGGAATTTACCCGCGCGCTCGCGCGCCTCGTGCACCGAACAGCCCTCCATGAAGGAGTCGGGACGGGCGAAATAGATATATTCAAACACGCACATGGCGGAAGGCGCCTTGCCGCAATGCTCGGTGATGGAATGGATGGTCTTGGTCTTGCCGTCGAACACGAGAATTTCGCCCGGCTCGATGTCGCGGATGAACTTCGCACCGACAGCGTCGAGCGCACAACTCTCGGAGGCGACGATATACCGTCCGTCCTCCGTTTTACCGTAACAGAGCGGACGGAACCCGTGGGGATCGCGCGCGGCAATGAGTTTCTGCGGCGACATGATCACGAGGGAATACGCCCCTTTCAGGCGGTACATGGCCTTGCAGACGGCCTCCTCGATGGTACGCGATTGCAGGCGTTCCTTGATGACGACATAGGAAATGACTTCCGTGTCGCTGGTCGTGTGAAAAATACAGCCCTGCAATTCCTGTTCGCTTCTGAGCTCCATGGAATTGACGAGGTTGCCGTTGTGTGCAATGGCGAGATGCCCCTTGACATGATTGACGACGATGGGTTGGGCATTGGAACGGTCGTTGGAACCCGTCGTGCCGTAACGCACGTGCCCCACCGCCATATTGCCGTTGCCGAGCGTCTGAATCACGTCCGGTTTGAACACGTCGTTGACGATGCCGACGTCTTTATAAGAACGGAAAATGCCGTCGTCGCAAACGACGATGCCGCAGCTCTCCTGCCCTCTGTGTTGCAAAGAAAAGAGTCCGTAATACGTCGTCAGGGCGACGGGCGAGGGATCAGGGGAATAGACCCCGAATACCCCGCATTCTTCATGAATGGAATTGAGCATGATAAAATATCCTGCGATCTCCTGTTTTTATTCTTCTGTTTTTTGTTTTTTTCTTACTCGCCGAGAACGCGTTTCATCATTTCCTTATATGCGTCCTCTACACCGCCCATATCGCGGCGGAAACGGTCTTTGTCGAGTTTTTCATGCGTCGTGGCGTCCCAGAAACGGCAGGTGTCGGGAGAAATTTCATCCGCAAGCACGATCTTGCCGTCCGAAGTCTTGCCGAACTCCAGTTTGAAGTCCACGAGCTCGACGTTGATGCCGAGGAAATATTTCTTGAGGAACTGATTGATTTTCAGTGCCATGGTTGCGATGGTGTTCAGCTCGTCCTGCGTGCAATATTCCATCGCCAGAATGTGATAGGCGTTGACCATGGGATCGTCCAGCGCGTCGCATTTATAACAATATTCAAGAACCGTGCGTTTCATAGGCGTGCCTTCGGGAATGCCCAGTCTCTTGGAAAGGGAGCCGGCGGCAATGTTGCGGACGATGACTTCCAAAGGAACGATCTGCACCTTTTTGACCAGCGTTTCGCGCTCGGAGAGCTCCTGCACGTAGTGCGTGGGGATACCGCGCGCTTCCAGTTTTTCCATGAGATAGTTGCTCATACGGTTATTGACAACGCCCTTGCCGACGATGGTGCCCTTCTTGGCGCCGTTGAACGCCGTTGCATCGTCCTTATAAGAAACGATGACGAGATCGGGATCGGTGGTCGCAAAGACTTTTTTTGCTTTACCTTCATACAACTGTTCGGTTTTTTCTACCATACGTTTTATCCTCCGGATTTATATATTATTTATTTTTTCCAAAATTAAAAATAAAAATTAAAATCCCGCAGCATGAAAAAGCTGCGGAATATTCTGATCAGGCGTTACAGCGCGCGGCGATCTCGGCGTCCTTTTCGAGCACCTTCTTCGCGGCGGCTTCTCTGGCGCGCGACAATTTTTCCGCGAGGGAGTCGTCCGACACGGAAAGAATTTCAATGGCGAGCAATGCCGCATTGGCGGCACCGTCGATGGCGACGGTGGCAACGGGGATACCCGACGGCATCTGCACCGTGGAAAGGAGAGCGTCCAGACCGTCGAGCGTCGAGGACTTGACGGGGATGCCGATGACGGGCAATGTGGAATTGGCGGCAAGTGCGCCCGCGAGGTGCGCGGCTTTACCCGCCGCGGCAATGATCGCGCCGAAGCCGTTTTTGCGCGCGTTCTCGGAGAATTCCTTCGCCTGTACGGGCGTTCTGTGTGCCGAATAGACGTGTACTTCAAAGGGAACGCCGTATTCTTTGAGCGTATCCACTGCCTTGGAGACGACGGGGAAATCGCTGTCGCTACCCATGACGATTGCTACTTTTTTCATAGAAAAAACTCCTTTTCTTCTGCGTTTTATGTACTTTTCTGTGTATGTGTGAGCGTATTTTTTCCTCTGCTTGAATTGAAAAAAGAGCAATTCTATCTCAAAATACGTCCTTTCCCCCGAAGATAAAACTGCTTGCCGCAAAGCGGTTCGGACGGTGCCTTGAAACACGTCCGCCAATGAATATATATAAATTATACCAACATAGCCCCTCTTTGTCAATCGTTTGCGGAAGAATTTTTCTTCGATTTAAAAACGCAACAAAACAGCCGCCCGCGGGAAATTTTTCCCGCGGGCGGCGCACCTGTTTTTTCTTCTCCGTTCCGGTTAGCACATCGGAAAGAAGTATTGTTTTTTACTCTCTTGCACCGATCGGCACCGAACGCAAAAATCAGTTGTTGGTATACATGCGGCGATACTGGTTCTCGCTGTCAGGCGTCAATTTATAGAACGGATGATTGAGAATTTCTTTTTCGTCCAACCCGAACTGTTTGCAGTACGCCCGCAAAATATCGGCAATCTCCCCTTCCCGCACGCCGTCGAGCCGTTCGGCGTGCACCTGTTTGGGCAACAGAGCAGGCAATTTATCCGTGCGCAAGTACATCTCTCCGCCGTGCATGCCGGTGC
>CALWCO010000041.1 GCA_944376455.1 uncultured Clostridia bacterium | reverse complement strand
TCTATGCTTCTTTTTTTGTTGCAATTCAAAAAAAATGTTGAAGCGAGTTCCCTCACCCCAACATTTATTATAGAACCAAAAAATAATTTTTTTTACCCGTCTTTCCCCTTGCGCCAATGCGTCACCGCACGGCCGCAGAACAAGAAGGCGGGGCGCCTTTACTGCTTTGCCAGCTGTTTCTCGACCTTGCGGAAAGAATCGATTTTCGCATCGAGCTGCTGTTTTGGCACGGGCTGCACCTGATAGTATCCCCGCACGCGCATCTCTTCAAACACCGAAAACTGTCCGTCCGCGCAGGACTGATAGTTTTTCATCAGCTCCTTGCGCAGGGTCTTCGTGCTCCCCTCTTTGAGAGCCGTGGCATAGAAACCCATGAGCTGTTTTTCGCAGTCGAGCATATCCTGCAGGGAATCCTGTTCGTTGAGCGTGACTTCGCTCTTGTTTTTGACCTTCATCATACCGCACCTCCGTTGAGCAACGTGAGCAAGACGCCGAAACGGCGCTCGTGCGCCTCGGCAAGCGTCTGCATCTGCATTGCCAGATCCACGTCCGTCAGGGTATTGGCATAGATGCGCGCCTTCTTGCACGCCATTTGTTCTCCGATCATCAGGTGGGAAATCACTTCCAGATCTTTTGCCGTCAATTGATTCATTTTTTGCCTCCGTATCGGATAGTATGCCCCTTTGCGCCAAACTTTATACCCGCCCCCGCGGCATATGCACAAAATTATTCTTCTTTCTCGAAAGCCTTAAAGAGTTCGGAGATCGGTACATTCAGTATCTTGGCTATATAATATATTTCTATATCGGTTGCATGGCGAAACTGCCCTTCCAGCTTGGAATAACTCGAAGGATCGATGTCCAGCCCCGCCGCCTGCAGACGGCGGGGCCGGAGCTCCGTCTGTTCTTTCGCGCATCGGCTTGCAAAAGCCGTTCACAGCAACTGATAATACTCTTCGACGATTGCGGCTTTTTCCGCATCGAGCCGCTTGACCGAGCAAGCCGTGTTGAAATTCATATACTCATATTCCCCCTTGCTCGCCTCCCAGGCAGGATCGGTCTGCGGTGCGCCCTGCGCACAGAAACTGACCAGCGCGCCCATCATGAACCGGCTGAGATCGCGGTCCGCCTGCGTCCATTTCTCGGCGCGCTCCGCGGAAAATACGCCGAAGAAATAGGGAATGTCATAGGTATGATAGGGTCCCGTCGTGTCGGGCGTGTTGCCGGGAACGTTGTAATCGAAGAAATAGACATAGGCATTCCCGTAATAATCGCCGAGACGGCGGGCCTGCACCACATAGTTCTGCAACACGATCATGGAATCCCCGACCGTAATACCCTTGGAAGCATTGCTGTAAACCGACGAAAGCAGGTTGTCATACGCCACCATGCCCGTCATCAAATTGACGTCGTTGGCCTTGCCGGACAGCAACGTTTCCCTGTACGTTCCCGTCAGGGCATATCCGTCCACGCAATGTCCGCCCGTCGACAAAGTGCGTCCCTTTAAGGACGACGCGGGCAAGGCGCGCAATTCTTCCGTCGTCAGGTCTTTCAGGTCGGCGGGTGCCTGCGCGATGCGTTCATCCAGCGTCTGCCAGTCGCGGTTGATGCTGTTGTGGCTCGCGGAGACGGCATTGACGAACAGTCCCTCCGCCAGCGGCGAGGAGATCAGCGCGTTAACGGACCCCGCGCCTGCGGACTGACCCATGACCGTGACGTTGCCGGGATCCCCGCCGAACGTTTCGATGTTTTCCTGTACCCAGCGCAGAGCCGCGATCTGATCGAGAAGCCCGTAATTTCCCGCGCCCTGCTCCTCCTCTGCGGCCAACGATTCAGTGGCGAGATAGCCGAGTACGCCGACGCGGTAATGGATGCTGACGAATACGACGTCTTCCCGTGCGACGTTCTGCCCGTCATAGACCTCGCAGGACGCGCCGCCCGAATTATAACCGCCGCCGTGAATGAATACGAGCACGGGTTTGTTTTTGTATTTGTCCGTCGAGGACCATACGTTGAGATTGAGGCAATCTTCCGAATAGACGATGCCGTCGCGGTAATGCGTCGGATCGGTATCCTGAATGTATTCTTTGGTCCAGTAAGAGAACTCCGAAGCGTCGTTCTGCAGGGCGTTGGCACCCCAAAGCGTGCAGTCGAGCACGCCCTCCCAAGGCTCGACGGGTTGTGGCGCCTTCCATCGCAGTTCTCCCACCGGCGCGGCTGCATAGGGAATGCCCTTGTAAACGGCCACTTCTCCGTCGTCGGTGCAATAACCGGAGATTTTACCGCCCGAAACGGATATTTCCCCGCCGGTCACATAGGCCGGCGGCTGTTCGGGATCGGCACAGCCCGCCAGCAGAAGGCCGAACAGCAGACATGCGATCATACCGACCGAAAAAATCAGTTTTTTCATTCGATTGCCGCCTCCTCAAAGACCGTGTCAAACGCATATTCCCGCAACAGGGCGGCCTCCTCCTCGGAAAGCGTGCCCGTATAGGTCGTCTCTCGCACATCGACGCCCAGGACGGCGGCGGCATGCACGCACGCGCCCAAATAGGAGCCGGCATAGGACTGATGGTGATTGTCCGAGGCGTACAGATTGACGGAGGGCTCGTTTTCATAGACGGCGGTAAAGGCTTCGCCGACGGGCGAAACGGTCGTTCCCGTCGCCTTTGCGGCGTTCTGATACCCCTCCCGTATGGCCGCCTCCATTTCCGGAATGGTGAAGCCGTAAGAGGGCGCGGACTTGGCATAGCCCCAGGTCGCATACAGGAAGATCTTTGCGTCCTTCTGCGTCGCCTCTATTTTTTCCTGCAACGCCTGCACGCCGCCGAGAAAACGGTCATAGTCCCTGAACGCGCACGTGCTCTGTTCCTGCAGGACGACGTAATCGAAATCGTCGCGCGCGTTCAGAAGCGCGTCGACCTGTTCTCCGCACACATCCGAAGCGTCCGCGTGGGCGTCAAGATACCACCCCGGGCCCGTGATCGCGTATGTTTCCACCAGCCTGTCCGTTCCCTTGACGACGTTGTCGAAAATTTCGGGCACCATGTTGGTGTAAGTGAAACTGTTGCCGATGAACAGCACGCGCTTCATGTCCCACTTCACCGCGCGATCATCCGCATCATAGTGCCAGTAATTGCCCGCCGTTTCCAATAACTCGTCGGGATTGTCAAAATCAAAGATATCCCCCGAATCCCTGTCCGACTGCCAATAACGGCTGTCGGTCAAAGGTTTTTCCTCCCGATACAGGAAAGCCTCCTCCCGATCGGTTTCGTCCGCATATTCGATCTCTTCCGACCAGACAAAGAGGTCGGCCGACGCCGGGATCGTGTTCCTCCCGATCAGCTCCACGCTGTCCGGGACGACCACGGAAGCTATCTTCGTCCCCGCAAAGGCATTGTCCCCGATCGAAAGCACCCTGTCTCCGATCACCACTTCGGTGATCTCCCCCGCACGGTCGTGCCAGGGCACGTCTTCAGGCGTGCTCCAGTTCTCCATTCGACCACTCCCGCCGATCGTCAATTTATACGACGAATCACTTATTTTTTTCAACGTCGCCGTCACTTCATCCGTTCCGCCCGTCCCGATGTTCCAAGACGACCCGCAGGCCGTCAGCCCCGCACAGAGCACGGCAAGAGCACCCGCCGCCAGGAAGACGCACAGTACCCCCGTCAACAACTTTTTTCTCTTCATTCCTTTTCCTCCTGCCCGTCAATTCCCGGCAATCTGCCGGTTTGACCCCAATCAATTTTTACCGACAACCAAAAAAACGATTGTCTCATTTCTACAATAATCGTTAAGAAAATAAATGTCAATATACTTTATGTGATATAAGTATAATAAAAGAATTTTATATAAAATAGTATAAAATTTATTCTCATTTTTTTTCTCAAGTGCAACAAAAAAACGCCCCGCGCAACCTGCACGAGGGCGAAAAAAGCAACGAGCATGCTCCTGCCGGTCAGCAATCGTCCGACGGATATTTGCGACGGAAAAAGGAGCAACGGGACTTCAGGGTGCACTCCGCGCAATCGGGCTTTTGGGAATGACAGACCCGCCTGCCGTGATAGATGAGCCAATGATGCGCCCGCGACCACACGTCGCGGGGCAAAACTTCCATCAGCTGCAACTCGGTCTTTTCGGGCGTGGGCGCCTGCGCCAGTCCCAGTCGGTTGGACACGCGGAATACGTGCGTATCCACCGCAATGGCGTCGCCGCCGAACGCGACGGCATAGACGACGTTCGCCGTCTTGCGCCCCACCCCCGCCAGCGTGCGGAGCTCTTCCTGCGTGGAAGGCACTTCCCCGCCGTACTTTTGCAGTATGTCCGCGCTCGCCGAGAGGATATGCTCGGCCTTCATGCGGTAAAAACCGCATGAATAGATCTTCTTTTCCAACTCTCCCTGCGTGAGAGAAAGCATCTTTTCGGGCGTGTCGTACGCCTTGAACAATTCCGCCGTCACCTTGTTCACCCGTTCGTCCGTACATTGGGCAGAAAGAATGACCGCCACGAGCAATTCATAGGGCGTGCGGTAGTGAAGAGCCGGTCGGGCATCGGGATATAATTTTTCCAGTTCGGCAAGAATTGCCGTTACGTTTGCGGGATCCGTCATGATATGTGCATTATACCACATATGCGGCGGAAACGCAACTTATTTCTTCACAGCGGCACAAACACCGTCCGGCCGCATTGATTCTGCACGGCAAAAAAACCGACGAACGACGAATAGTGTCCGCTCCGGACGATATTTTTTGCCTGCGGCAGGGCGGCGGAGGAAAACTTTGCGCTCAGCCCGCACCCGACGCGCGCCTCTTTCGGCGTGTTCACTGTCTGTACCGCAACGCCGTAACGTTGCAGACGAAAAATAAAATCGAGCGTCTGCGACCGCGCTCGAAAGACCGCCAGAACCGTAATTGTCATTTTTCCGCACCTTCCTTCGTATGATAGAAACGGGAATCACCGCCTTGCGGCGGCGCCTCGTTCCCCTTCTCAATTATAATATGCAATATGTATTTGCGAGGTGTGTGATGATTTATTTCGACAACGCCGCCACGGGCGGCAGAAAACCGGACAGCGTCCTTTCGGCGGTCTGCGCCGCTCTGCAACAGTGCGCCAACCCCGGTCGGAGCGGGCACAAACTTTCCGTCGGTTGCGCCTGCGTGGTGCAGAACGCCCGTCAGGCTTTGGACGACTTTTTCCAAGGCTACGGATTCGAAAGAACGGTATTCACCAAAAACTGCACCGAAGCGCTCAATCTGGCCGTATTTTCCGCACTCGGCGACGGCGGGCACGCCGTGACGACCTGCATGGAGCACAACTCCGTCCTGCGCCCTTTGGAGCACCTGCGCGGCAAGGGCATCGCCGATTATTCCGTCGCGCCCCTGAACGAAGAGGGAAACGTCTCGCCCGAAAGCATTGCGTCGCTCGTGCGCAAAGATACCAAAGCGGTATTCGTGACCGCCGCGTCCAACGTTACGGGCGCCGCCCCCGATCTCGCCGCCATCCGCGCCCTCCTGCCCCGAGAAGTTCTCCTCGTCTGCGACGGCGCACAAGGTTGCGGGCACCTGCCGCTGTCCATGAAAAAAACGGGACTGGACGCTCTCTGCATCGCGGGGCACAAGGGAATGCACGCCATACAGGGCGCGGGCGCGTTGCTTTTTTCCGATCGGTTCGAGGTGAAGCCTCTGCTGTTCGGCGGGACGGGGAGTGAAAGCTTCAATTTGGGCATGCCCCCTTTCTATCCCGATAAACTCGAGAGCGGCACCCTCAATTTTCCCGCCATTTCCTCCCTCCTGGAAGGGACATTGTATGCACGGCTGAAACTGGAAAGCGATGCGGACTATGTTCTGCGCCTGAGCGAAATCCTGTGCGACGGGTTGCAGGCCAATTCCCGCCTGCGGGTTTTGTCCCGCCCCAATCCCTGCGGCATCGTTTCTTTTACCCACAAACTCCGCCAGTCGGAAGAGGTTTCCGCTCTGCTGTCCGAAAAATTTTCCGTCGCCGTGCGCGGCGGACTGCACTGCGCCCCGCTCATGCACAAAGCGTTGGGGACAAACGAAGACGGCGCCGTCCGCGCCTCTCTGTCCGCCTTCAACACCCGCGAAGAAGTGTCCGTGCTCATACGCGCCATGCGCCGCATCTGAAAAATATACTTATACCCCTGTATCCCTTCCCCTATTTTCCTGTACCTGTGTCTATGTCCGTGCCGCCCTGACCATATCTATATCCCGCAAAAAACGCGCCGACACATCCGCCGCAACAACCGCCGCAACAGCCGTCGCAACAGCCATCGCAAAAAACTTTTTCCCCGCCCGCCGCTTTCGGCGGGCGGGGAAGAGGTCCTTTTTTACGGAAAATTTTTTCTCATAATTTTTTGAGCCGTTCGATGACCGAACGGAATTTTTTCCGCTGTCCCCCGTCAAGCATGGGAGAAAACTGCGCATAAAACGCGTCCAATTCGGCGTTTGACAGCGTCCCCGCACGCTTCATTTTTTCCGCCTGTCTGACGATTTCCCCGAGAACGGAACTTTCGCTCTTGCCGTTATAGGCAGAGAGTGCTTTTCGGGCAAGATCCGCCGCCTCCCCTTCGAGCGGCATCGTTCCGGGCCCGCCCGCGCCGCCGCATTCCGCCTTTTCCCCCGCCGTTTTACCGCTCGCGCCTTCCGACGCGCGCCGCGCTTCTTCACCTTGGCGATAACTTCTGAAATCTTTCAACCGCTCATTCCTCCGTCATTTTTTTGCGGACGACCGCCGCATAACTTCATTGTATGACGCACAAAAAAATTGCGTGACGGCTATTATAATGGTATGAACGACAACCTCTTGATCCTGTTGGTGTTTCTCCTGACACAAAACAAACAATGGATGGAAAATATGCGCCCCGCGCTCGATTTTCTGGAATCGCACAAAGACGCGCTGGAATTTCTTTTTCGCACCTTGGGCACGGGAACGCCGCGTCCGTCCGCGGAGAACGCCGAAGGCGTTTCGACCGAAGAGCCCTCCGCCGACGGTGCGGGGGCCGACGCCCCGTTCGCATCCGCGCCCGAGGACGGGACGGACGGACAAAAACGCCCCGAAGAGAAGAAAGCCGCACAAAAAGAAAGTCCGCCATCCCCTTTGCAGGGAATCGCGAACGATGAAATCCTTAAAAGCATTCTGTTTTATATGGGGCAAAACCGCAATTAAAAGGACGCAGTCAACCAAAATTCCCCCGTCATACATATGCGCCGCCGCGAAAACGAACGGCTTTCCGCCCCATTCCGCGAAAAATCATCGTTTGAAACGGGCGGAAAGCCGCACGGCAGTCAGCCGAAATAATATTCGACCGCCGCGCGGAGCATGGCGCCGCCGCGGTCCGTCTCTCCCGCGCAAGGGAGGGACAGCGCGCCGTCCGACGGCAGAATGCCCCTGTCCTGGATACAGCTCCCGCTGCGCGGCCAGCAGATGCGCGCCGTCGTCAGCTTGACCCCTTCACCCGTCAGAAAATTCCGATAGGTCGTCTGCATGATGCCCTTGCCGTACGTGCGGGATACGCTGTCGATCTCCGCAAGGCAGATGTCCTCATACCCGATGCTCCCGTAATCGAGCATCGCACCGATGAGCGCCTCCGACGCCGACGCGGTGTTATAATTGGCCAACACCTTTATCTCCGTTTCCGCGGAAAAATAGCGGGAATATTCACCCGACGGCGCGGCGCACGTCTCCGTCCTGTCACGGTATTCCATCGTCAATACGGGATCGCCCCGCTCCATCCCTTTACAGAGCATGGCCGCGATCTCCGCGAGGATATCCAATTGTCCGCCGCCGTTGTTGCGCAAATCGAGGACAAGTTTCTTCTTGCCCTTTTCCGCAAAAACTTCCAGCATCCCGCTGAGCTGCTCCGCCGCGCCGCCCGCAAAGGAATCGATGCGGATGTATGCCGCATCGTCGGGCAAAAAAGGCATTTTTGAATCGTCTATGCCCATGGCTTCCGTTTTTTCGCCCGTATAGCGGCGGGAATCTTCCGCATCCGAATAAAAGACATAGTTCTGCGTATAGTCCGTTTTATACACGGAATACACCGTTCCTTCTCCCGTCGGGTCCTCGTCGGCGCGGAGATAGAACACCTCCTCTTCCGCCTGTGCGGCCACGAACGACGAAAAGGCGCCAAAATCTTCAAACGGGATTTCGGTGCGCTCGTCATCGCCATAGGCGAGCAGATACATCCCCGCTTTTAAGCCGCTCTCCTCCGCGGGGGAGTTGCCGGATACCCGGTAAATGAACGTCCCTTCTTCCGATTGGACGAAGGACAGGCCCGTCCCCGTGTAGTGCCCCTGTTGTGTTTGCATCTGTTTCTCCAGCTCTTCCGCCGTGTAATAAGCGGAATACCGATCGAGCAGTCCCTCTTTTTCCGAAGTGCCGAACAGATCGTCCATCGTGGCCGTTTCCAGAACGTCCTCGGGAATTTCCCGATAATAACAGGTTTCCACCATCCCTTTGACCCAATCGAGGGTACGCTGTGCGGGATCGCGCGTGTAATACCATATGAAATATCCGCCCGTGCCGACCAGCAACGCAAAAACAATTGCCAGCACGACGCACAAAATCCTTTGGATAAGCCTGTCGCCGCGCCTGTACGGCGGCATCGGCGGCGACTGTTGCGGCGCCGCGCCGGTCTCATTTCTCTCCGTTGCCGCGGACGCTTTGCTTTCCGTGTCGGTGTCCATGTCGTTTCCTCCTTTTTCTTCTTTTTTCTCCTTTTCGCCCCGCCGTCCCTCTTTCTCTCTGCCCGGCAGACCTCCCGCCTGCCGCTTTTTTGCGTGCCCGCGCCCTCACCGGGGCGCGTCTTTCGCGTGCGAAGGCACGCAACTGTCCGCTTTTTGCCGGGAGACGCAAAGTTTTGCCGAATTTTCCGCGGCTTTCCCCCGCCTTCCCGCACGCTTGCGCGCACACGCCATGCGCGCAAGTCAATATTGTATGCCCGCATCATATGCCCGTGCGTTACGCCCGTCAAGCCGCCTGTTTTCAGGGATCCGTCCCTATATTGTACGCCAACGTACGGAAAATCCATACGCGGACGGCGCACTCTTTCCTTCTGTTTCGGCCCGCGGCGGACGGACACGGCGGGCAAAACAGACGCTTGCGCCCCACCACGTCCGAGACGAACGCCTTTTCAGCCCCGCAAAAAAGAGTTGTTGCCGCCTTTTCGGCGGGCACGGAAGAAAAAATTGTCCCGCGGTTCTTTCATTATACCCCATCCGACGGGGAAATACAAGTTTTCCGGGATAAAAAATAAAAACGAAAAAGAAAATTATGACACTCTGCATTCCGCAATACCCGCCCTCCGCCGCCGTATGCCGACGGGATAAAGAAGAAAAAAGAACGACGGCATGACGCGCAAAAATTCCCAAAAAAAATATTAAAAATTCCCAAAAAAAATATTAAAAACACTATTGACAATGCCGCCTGCTCATGATATAATGAAGCAAGACGATATATCTGATTATTGTCATAAATTTTCGGCCTTCTTCGGAGCGCGGGCGTAAGCGCAACACGTCGCAAGGAACGAAAAAATATAAACAGGAGAAATATCTTATGAGCAAAAACACACAAGCCGCGGAAGAATTTTTGGAAGAAGACGTTCAGGATGAAGTTTTCGCCGAAGAAAGAACGAACGGTTCTTCTCACATCTTCGTAAAAGTCCTCAGCGTCCTGCTCCTGGCGGGACTCGTTGCAGGCTTTTTTGCTCCTGTCTACTTCTCGTTTGTAGACGGTACCTTCAATGTGTATCTGAACGGCTCCATTCTCGGCGGAGAAGGCAGCTCTCTGTTCAACCTCATGTTGACGGGTATTCAGGATTTCATGGCAGGGTCCGAAAAAAGTTTCGCCCTGTTCGCACGGTTGGTATGGACCAATAAATACCTGTACGGCATAGCCGTCGCCGGTGTTTTGCTCCTCATTACAACCATTATCACTCTCTTTACGAAAAAAGCGGCGCCCGTATGGTTCCGTCTCGGTTGCATCATTGCTATGATCGTCTTTGCGTTCTACGGCGGCAATGTCCTTGTCGACGGCACGCTGACTTTCGACATCGTGATGATCACCGGCGCCGTTGCCGTTATCTTCATGATCATCCACGCTTTCTCCAAGGGTGCCAAAGGCGTTGCGCCTGCCTTCTGTTTCATCCTTCTCATTGCGGCACTTGTTGTAACCGCCCTTTACAGCTTCGTGGGTGAAGAGAGTTCTTTCGCTCTCTCTGCTGCAGGATATTTCTTCGCTCTCCTGCGCGATGTGATGCGCTTTGCGGTCGGCAATATCTCCGAATTGACCCCTCCCGCCGTACAAACTTACGAATTGGTCGCCTATATCTCCTTCGCGGTGATCGTCGTCAACCTCTTGCTCACGGCCATTCAAATGGGCTTTATCAAATCCAACGCTTTCACGATTGTCCGTTATCTCGTACAGCTCGGTGTCAGCGCGGCGGCAGTCGTCATGATCGCTTTGAACGTTCAGACGGATGATATGGTGAACCTTCTCATTCCTTCCATCGTAGTTGCCGTATTTGCGCTCATCGCCGTACTTTTGACCGTCATCGCCATGGTAGCGTCCCGTCCGAAAGCGGAAACCGAAGAAGAGGAAACCGAGATGCCCGCATTCGCTCCGGCTATGGATGCCATTGCCCAGCCGATGCCCGCACAGCAGCCTGTCGGCGCGCAGCCGATGCCGCAACAACCCGTTGCCCAGCCGATGCCCGCACAGCAGCCCGTCTACGGATATGGTCAGCCTGTCTACGGCCAGCAGCCCTATCCTTACTATCAGCCGGCACCCAACGTATACATCAACATCAATCCTTCCACGGGAGCCGTTACGACGCAGACCGAGCAATCCGGTGCCGCCGCGCCTACGGTGGCCGCACCCGTTACTAATCAGCCCGTTGCCGCAGCGCAACCGCAAGCCGCACAGGCAATGCCCGTCGTAATCAGTGCCCCTGTCAGACAAGAACCGGCACCTCAGCCCGCTCCCGAGCAATCGTTTATCCCTGCCGCACCCGAGCCGATGCCCGTTGCGGAGGAAAAACCGGCTAAAAAACGCAGTTTCTGTGCATTCCTTGCTTTGATCCTCGCATTTGCCGCTATAGGCGTGTTTGTTTACCATTATTGGGAAACTATCAACAATCTGCTCTTTGGTGGATTCGTTGTCAATAATCTTGATGATATGTTCAGCATCTTGCTCCCTTGCGGCTTTGCCCTCGGCGTTCTGATCGGATTCATCTGCTCGCTGGTTGCGCTTGGCAAACCCAGTAAAGTCGCGGCGTTCTTCGCGTTCCTGTTCTATGCTTTGGGCGCAGGTGCCTGCTTTGCCGACATTCAGCTCAACCACGGCGGCATTGTGAACAACATCACTCCCGATACGGATATTCTGGCTATTGCCGCAATGGCTCTCATCGTCCTGGCCGTGCTCTTCGCCTTCATTTCGATTTTCCGCACCCGCGGCGTTAAAAAGGAAATGATCACGGAAGAAGCGCCCGTTGCCGAACAGCAGGAAGCCCCCGTCGTTACGGAAGCGCCTGTTGCCGAACAGCCTGCAGTCGTTGAACAGGTTGCCGAACAGCCTTCTCCCGCCCCTGCAGTCGCACCCGCTCCCGCGCCCGTCTCCCAGACCGTTGCGAGCGAAAAACCTTTGGCGGCCGCGCCTGCTTCTCAGACCGCAACGGCCGGCATCATCGATGCTCCCGCGGAAGAGCCTGCGGAAGGCGAAACGGTGGAAGAACAGACCGACGCATTCATGCGTACTCTCTCCCCTGCCGACAAGCGCGAGTTCAAGAAGGTATTCCTGCAGGGCAAGGCGCCCGCATATCTGCCCGCTTATGAAGTCGGCGGAGACAACAGACGGTTCTTCGACTCCGTGTTCGTATACCTCGGCAAGATCAGATCGGTCATCTCCGACAATCTGCTCGGCGCCATGTACGATTTCATGATGGCAAACAAATAACATATGCGTAAAAAAAAGAAAGTCGCTGATTGCGGCTTTCTTTTTTTATGCCCTGCAAGCTCCGCTTCCGTTCATCGGCCGTTTGGCCGCGACGAGAAACACGGCAACAAAAGCGCTCCTTTCTCTGCAGACGTTGCAAACGGACGGCCCTAAATGCGAAAACCGTCGTCGCCGTCCTTTTCAGGCGAGCGGACGGCGGGGGGAGGGCCTCTTTCTGTCCCCATGACGGAGCGGGAGGATGCGCTCTGCTTTCATGACGACGGAGGAACGTCAAACACGTTCAAACAAGATTTGCTTGGCACGTCATATTTTGCGGGGGCTTCAGGGACTGCCATTATGAAAACGTTACGCTCCCATGCAGGCAGAGACCGTTGTGAGAAAAGCACAAAAGCCGTGCCTTCCTTCCCGCGTCGGAAACGCAAAAGATTTCGCTTTCATTGCCGACGATAAACGATATCCGAAAGCCGCAAAAATTGAGCGGGCAAAAACATTCCGAGCGGTCAAAGCGCCTTTGCGTTCATCCCGTCACGAGAGAACGAGGAGCGGGCGGGTCGCCGATTGAGGCGACCCGCCCGCTCCTTGGCATCGATTCCATACAAGGGAAACCTTTTTTTATTCCATCTGAATTTTACGTCCCCTTTTCCGCTCAGAACAAAGGCGCGAACAACGTCAGGAAAGAATTAAACAGCGAAGCAAAGAATCCCATTTTGAAATTATAAGGCGTGATTTCTTCGGACACTGCCAGCGTCGATTCAAAGTCCTCTCTGATCTCTTTCAGACACGGCACGTCCACCAGCAATGCGCCGCATTCATAGTGATGCACCAGGCTCCTGTAATCCATATTGATCGTTCCGACAAAGGCAACTCTGTCATCCGAAAGCATCTGTTTGGCGTGAATGAAACCCGGGGTATATTCATAAATTTTTACCCCCGCCTGCAACAGATAGGTATAATTGGAACGGGTCATGTTCAGAATGATTTTTTTGTCGGGGATATGAGGCGTGACGATCCGCACATCCACGCCGCGCAAGGCGGCATTGCGCAAGGCCGTCGTCAGGTTGTGATCGGGAATGAGATAGGGCGTGGTGATCCATACATAGTCCTTTGCCGCGGCGATAATGTTGATGTAATTGTTCTCTCCGACCTGTTCGCCGTAAAAGGGCTGCGGCCCGTCGCCGAAGGGATGCACGCAACCCGGTTCGTCGAATTTTTCATGCGCCACGTCGAGATATTTTCCGTAATCGGAAGTTTCCCGCGCCGTCATGTCGAACATCTGCAAAAACATGGCGGTGAGCGTTCCCGCCGCCGCGCCGCGTATTTTGACGGCCGTATCCTTCCAATGCCCCAGACGTTTGTTTTCATTGATATATTCGTCGCCAAGATTGACGCCGCCCGTGTAGCCCGCCTTTCCGTCGACAACCGTTATTTTACGATGATCGCGGTTGTTATAAATTCCCGAAACAAAGGGACGGAACGGATTGAACTTCACACAGCGGATGCCCTCTTTGCAGAGCGTCTTTGCAAAATTCCCGCCGACCATGCCCAAAGTTCCGATGTCATCGTACATCACCCGCACTTCCACGCCGGCTTTTACTTTTTCGAGCAAGATTTCGTGAACGGCATTCCACATCTTGCCGGGATCGATGATGAAATACTCCATGAATATAAATTTTTCGGCCTTGCGCAATTCCGTCAGCAGATCGGCAAAAAACGCTTCCCCGACGGGGAAAAAATCCACTTTGTTGTATATATCCCCCTCCGTCCGCGCGGCATGCACCAGATAGTTGTCCGTGCCCGCATATGCGCCCAAGCGCACATTCATTTCTTTGCGCTCTTTTTCGGGCGCGGCAAGGTATAATTTACAGGCGTCCTCCGCTTTGACAAGGCGTTTATTCTGTTTTCCCGACAGCCTTTGATCGGCGAGCAAAAGATAGACCACGAGGCCGAAAACGGGAAAGGCCATAAACAGGAAGAGCCAAGGCAATTTGAACTCGGGCGATTCTTTTTTATTGATGATATAGACGAACACCGCTATACCCAAAAGGCTTTGCAATACCTGAAAGACGATGTAATATTGATTGAAATAGGACACCACGGCAAGGATCAGCAGAAACTGCAACAAAAAAGCCAGTGCAATGAAAAAGACCTGATTGAAAAACTTTTTGAAAAATTTCACGTCGCTTCCCTCTTTTGGAAAATATATTATATTCGTCCGAAAGACGGTTACAGTCTATCATATTGTTCTTTTTTTGTCAAGAGACAAAAAAAAGCGCCCTCCGAAAGCGTAACTTTCGGAGGGCGACTCCAAACGTTATTTACAGCCGCCGCAAGTCTTGCAGTTGCCGCTGCATTTTTTGACGGGTTTTCCCGTCGACGTCATGATGGTCCCCGAATAACTGCGTATTCCCTGCGTTCCGCAGGCGGGACAATAGGCGGGATCGGCGTGACTCTTCACCAGCTCGTCAAACTCCCTGCCGCATTTGGGGCATTTATACTGCAATAAAGGCATGACCGCCTCCTCACTCTTCTTTTTTCGATTGCGACCTCAGTCCTTCGGGTCTTTTTTCTGTCCGCGCACGCGCCGTATGGTCTTGTTGCTGTCGATCTTGATGGAGCTCGTGCTGCGGAAGGTGATAACGGCGACGACGGCACTGACGACGGCGGCGACCCCGACCACGATCCAGAACCCCCAGGCAAACTCCTCAAAGGGCACGGGCACGTTCATGCCCCATAAGCTGGCGATGAGCGTCGGAACGCTGATGATGAGCGTTACGACGGTCAGAAGTTTCATCACGATGTTCACGTTATTGGAAATGACCGACGCAAACGCATCCATCGTGCCCGTGAGAATGTCGCGGTAGATGTTACACATTTCGATTGCCTGCGTGTTTTCGATGATCACGTCGTCATACAAATCCTGATAATCTTCCTTATCCATAACGGGCGCGAGCTTTTTGACGCGGGCATACACGCGCGAATTGGAGGTGAGCGACGTGGAGAAGTATACGAGGGAATTTTCCAGCCCCAGAAGCTGAATGAGCTCTTTATTCTTCATCGAACGGTGCAATTCCGCCTGTACGCGGAGAGATTTCTTATCGATCTGCCGCAAATAGGAAAGGAATTTCTTGGCGTTACCCATCATGAAATTGAGAAGGAACAGAACGGGTTTGGAGGTATCCGCCTTGACGCGGTTGGAAATGAAATCGCCCAGAATGGAATTGCCGTGCAAAGAAACAGTCACGATGCACTTGCTGTTAAAGATGATGGAGATAGGCAACGTTTCATAGGAGTCGCCCTCTTCCGTATCGCGCATGATGGGCGTATCCATCAGGAACATGCTGTGCCCCTCGTCGAATTCAGCACGGGCTGTCTCCTCTTCGTCGAGGGCGGCCTTGAGCATCTCTTCCGGTATACCCGTCATGGCGACGATGTCCTCCACTTCGTCGTCCGTCGGGTTGATCACGTCCACCCAGCACCGCTCGGCAAACGCCGGAAGTTGCGTCATGCGCAGATTTTTATCCGTCTGAAAAAACTTTACCATATTCGGCCCTCCTTTTTCACTGCATCCCCCGCGCGGGAGAAAAAAGAAAAGATGAATTGTCAAACTAAGTGCAACACTTGATAAGATTTTCTTGGAACAAATCTTGCGGTGTTCGGAAATGCAAA
>CALWCO010000040.1 GCA_944376455.1 uncultured Clostridia bacterium | reverse complement strand
AAGATGACAGAAAGAAAAAAAAAAAAAGAGAAAAAAAGGAAAAATTAAAGTTAACAACGTGCATAACGAACGCGAATGGCAAAAATTGCGGATAAGTTAGCATTAAAACTTGAAAAAAAAAAAAAAAAAGTATATAATAAACGACATATAATAAACGACATATAATAAACGACATAAAGATACGAAGAAATACAGGAGAAATACATATGAAAATCGCAATTGCCTGTGATCACGGCGGACTCAATCTCAAAAAAGCACTCAAAGATTACCTGACCCGAAACGGGTACGAATACGTCGATTTCGGCACGGATACGGCCGATTCCTGCGACTATCCCGACTATGCTCTGCCCGCGGCGGAAGCCGTGGCGCGGGGGGAATGCGACCGCGGCATCGTCATCTGCTCGACGGGCATCGGCGTTTCCATCGTGGCGAACAAAGTGCCGGGCGTTCGTTGCGCGCATTGCCACGATACCTATTGCGCAAAATATACAAGGTATCACAACGACGCCAATATGCTTGCGTTCGGTGAAAAATGCCTCGGCGTGGGCATGATGGAAGAGATCGTTACGGCGTTTCTCACCAGCCAATTTGAGGGCGGCGAACGGCACACCCGCCGCGTCGCCAAGATCAAGGCGGTTGAAGAGAAATACAGCAAGTAATCGGTCGATCAGTCAAGGGAAAAGTGCAACAGGCAATCGCCCGAAAACTGTTTTTTATGCGTCCCTTCGCCCGCGCCGCCGCAACCGCGTCGGCGCGGGCGAAACGGGAATGAGAAATTTTGTAAGAGGTAAAGACGATCATGGTGGAAGAAGTTGTCGGCAGCATCATAGAAGCGGAAGACAAAGCGGAACAGATGGGACGGGAAGCGGCGGAAGAGGCCAAGCGCATTCTTTCCGACGCCCGTCTTGCGTCCGAAACCGGCCGTGCGGCATGCGCCAAAGACTGCCGCGCACAGCTCGCGGCAAAGAGACGGGAAGCCGAACGGAAAGCCGAAGCTGTCTATGCGCAGGCCATGGAAAAGGGCCGTCAAGAGGCCGATGCCTTGCGCGCCGCGCAGGCAAAGAACAGGCAGAAAGCCGTTGCGGTGATTTTGTCTGCCGTACTCAACTGACCGCCGGCGCAACGGATGTTTGCGTCAAAGAAGAAAAGGACGAAAAACGGAGGCGTTTATGGCAGTCGTCAAGATGAAAAAATTCCGCATCATCGGACTTTCATCGGAAAAGAATACCATCATCGATAAACTTTTGCGTAGCGGCGCGGCCGAGCTCACGCCGACGGAGGAGACCGAACTGACAGTCAGGGCTCTGGAAACGGGAGATCTGGACCGCGCGGCGTCCGTCTATTCCCGCGTCGTCGTGGCGCTCGATTTTCTGAAAGAGCGGCAGAAAGCCTGCCGTCTTTTGGTGAAAAAGGGAACCTTACCGGAAGAGACGCTCCAAGGCATTGAAAAGAGCGGTTTTCTGCAATCCCGCACGTCGATCGCGGCGGAGGATTTCGAAAAGGTCTCCTTACAGGAAGAGGAACTTCTCTCGGTTTGCGGCGAACTGGAAAAACTCTCGGCCGAAAAGACCGAGATAAAAACCCGCCTCTCTGCCTTACAGGCATTGAAAGAAGGGGTATGGTCATATCGGGATTTCACTTTGAAATTTTCGCAGGTACGCCCCACAAAACATGTGCGTTTCCTATTGGGCACTTGTAAGAATACGTCCTCCCTGCAACGGGACACGCAGGAGCTGTTCAAGAAATACGGCGCCGACGCGCAATTGTTACCCGTGAAGGACGTGAAGGGAAAGACGAGAGAATACATTCTTTTTCTTGCGGCGGAAAAAGAGCGCGCGCAAGGTTTGGACGCCGATCTGGCATTGATGGGTTTTGTGCCTTGTCCGTACGATTTTGACTGTACCGCGAAGGAAAAACTGAAAGAGGTTCGCGCAGAAATAAAATCTCTTCGGGAGCGGGAACAGGCATTGGAAACCGATGCGTCCGAGTTCTTCTCCTATGAAAAGTCTTTGCGGCTCCTGTCGGACAATTATCGTCTCAAAATGGAGCTCATCCGCGCGGATGCCGATTTTGCAAAGACGGCAAAGACCTTCATTCTGGAATGTTTCGTGCCCGCGCCGGATGCGGCGCGCGTGGAAAAAGCCGTGTGCGCGGCGACGGAAAATATTGTTTTGGATATAAAGGATGCGGAAGAGAAGGATTGCCCGCCGACGTTGCTCAAAAATAATTCGTTTGTCGGGCCCTATGAAAACATCACCAACACGTTTTCCCCGCCTTCCTATTTTGAGGCGGATCCCAATCCCGCGGTGGCGATTTTCTATGTCATTTTCTTCGGCATCATGTTCGGGGACGCGGGATACGGCTTAATTTTAGCGGTTGCCTGTTTTTTGGCCGTTCGCCTTTTCAAACCCGAAAAGGGGATGCGCAATCTGCTTCTTATCTTTGGCATGGGTGGCATCTCTTCCATCGTCTGGGGCATTCTGTTCGGCGGCATTTTCTCCATCGATTCGGTTCAGCCCGTTTGGTTTGCGCCATTATATGATCCCATCACCATGCTGGGGCTCTGTTTCGCTTTGGGGTTGGCGCATATCTTCGTCGGCATGGGTTATCAGGCGTATGATTTCATCAAGAACGGCCGCATAGCCGATGCGATTTACGATGTGTTCAGTTGGTACGTCATTTTCCTCGGCGGCGGATTGGCGGCGTTGTCGTTGTTGCTGGTGCCCGCGTTGCCCGTATATGTCGGACTGGCGATATTGGCGGCCGGCGTGCTGGTATTGATGTTCGGCGGTGCGGTGCGAGCCAAAGGGGTTTTCGGCAGGATCATCGGCACGGTTTCCCCGCTCTATGGCATCGTCAATTATTTCTCGGACGTCATGAGTTATTCCCGTCTGTTCGGTTTGGCACTCGCGTCGGGCGTCATCGGATTGGTGTTCAATACGCTGGCGGGCGTATTCATAAATTTGATCCCCGTGGCGGGGTATATCCTTGCGGCGCTCCTGCTTTTGGTCGGACACGGGCTGAACCTTGCGATCGGGCTTCTGGGGGCATATGTCCACGATTCCCGCTTGCAATACATTGAATTTTTCGGAAGATTTTATCACGGCGGCGGCAGACTGTTCGTACCGCTGGGATCGAATTTGAAATATGTAACCATAAAACAGGAGGTTTGATTTTTATGGGATATTGGATAGCCCTTTTGGGCGCGGCATTGGCGGTAGGATTGTCCTGCATCGGATCTGCGGTCGGCGTAGGTCTTGCGGGACAGGCGGCGTCGGGACTGGCTGCCGAACAGCCCGAAAAGGCGACCTTGGCAATGCTTCTCGAAGCACTGCCTGGCACGCAGGGCATTTACGGCACGGTTGTCGCTTTCTTGGTGCTTTTGCGCCTGGACGTGTTCGGCGGGCTGGATTTCACGAGCGAGGCGTTCACCATTGCGGAAGGCTGGGCGATCTTTGCCGCCTGCCTGCCCATGGCGATCGGCGGATTGGTTTCGGGCATCTTCCAGGGCAAGGTCGCGGCGAGCGGCATCAATCTGTACGGCAGACGCACCGAAGGCTTTGCTTCCGCCATGATCTATACGAGCATCGTGGAAATGTATGCCATTTTAAGCCTCGTCATTTCTGCGATCACCGTCTTTATGATGTAAAGAGGGCGTTTCGGGAGAATTACGGCAGTGAACACGAACGGAAAGGAAAATATCATCGCCGGCATTCTGTCGGCGGCGGAAGCGGATAAGGCGCAAGTATTGAGCGCGGCGCGCGCACAGGCCGAAGAGCTTGCCCGTGCGGACGAGGAGTTCTGTGCGTCTTTGCGCGCACAGACGGAAAAGACGGCGCAGGAAACCGAGGAAACGGAAATCCTGCGCGCCTCCGCGCGTGCCCGCATGGATACGGGCAAAGTCCTGCTTGCGGCGCGTCAGGAAGAAATCTCCGCGGCGTTTGCCGCCGCGGAAGAGGCGTTCCGCACGATGGACAAGAAAAAATATTTCGATTTCATCGTCTCCTTGCTCGATCGTTGGGCGGAGGAGGGCGACACCGTCGTTTTGGCCGCGGAAGATGCCGAAAGGGTCAGCGAACGGGACATCGCATCCTATGCCGCGGCGCGCGGTATACGTCTTTCCTGTCGCGCCGACGGCGCGTTTTCGGGCGGCGTGATGCTGGAAAACGATCGGTACGATAAAAATCTCACGGTCGGCATGCTCTTGCAGGAATACCGTGCGTCCCACGAGGCAGAGATTGCCTCCGTGCTGTCGGGCAACGAATAAAATGTTAACATTGAGCGGGAGAGGTTTATGGGCGTAAGCAGCGTTATTTATGCCAATACGGGCGCATACGTCGCGTTGAACGCTATGCTGACGGCGGAACGCTATCAGCGGCTGTTGGACAGCGCGGACGATGCAGAACTGAAAAAGCGGCTGTCCGAATTCGGCTTCGAGGGCGAAACGACGGATCGGATGCTGTCCGATGCACAGGACGCCGTCTATGCCTATCTGGACGAGCGTTCGCCCGTGCCTGCGGTGCGCGACGCAATTCTGAAAAAGAACGATTATCACAACGCCAAAGTCATTGCAAAGTGCAAATATGCCCGCCGCAAGGACTTTGACGGCTTTCTCTATCCCCGCGGCACGATTGCGATCGCGGAAATGAAGGAACGGATCGTCAAGGATGACTATTCCCTGCTTCCCAAGCCGATGGCCGCCGCGCTTTCCGAGATCGATCTTCGTTTTTCCCGCGGCGAGCGGAGCGGCAGGGTCATCGATTGTCTTTTGAACCGCGCGATGTATGAGAATATTTTTGCCTCTCTCGGTCGCGGGTACGAGGAGATGAAGGAGATATTCCGCACGGAAATCGACCTTGCAAACGTGTCGGCCGCCTTGCGTGTGCGCAAAAACGGATTGCAGGAAAAGGACCTGCGCGACGAGTTTCTGTCGGGCGGCACCCTGTCCTTTGAAACGCTGAAAACGGTTTTTGACGGAACGCCCGAAAAGGTAAGGGATACGCTTTCATACAGCGAATACCGCGACACCGTTCTCGATGCGCTCAGCGAATCGGAAGGGGGAGCCATGCCCGATTTCGAGCGGGTGAGCGATAACTTTGTCATTCGGAAATTGAAGCAGTATAAAAATCAGAATTCGCACTATATGATGTTCTATGGCTATGTTCTTGCGCGGCTGTACGAACTGAAAAATATCCGCATCGTCTGCGTGGGAGTCCGTGCGGGCGAGGATAAAAGTAAGATTCATCAAAAACTGAGGGAAACTTATGTCTGACAAAATGGCAGTCATCGGTGATAAGGACAGCGTGTTTGCCTTCAAAGCGGTCGGCGTGGACGTGTTCGGCGCGGCGAGCGAAGGGGAGGCGAAAGAGCGGCTCAAAGAACTGGTGAAAGAAAATTATAAAGTCATCTTTCTGACGGAAGATCTTGCGGAAAAATTGCAGGCTTTTCTGGAACGTTACAAAACAACGCCCTATCCCGCCGTCATTCCCATTCCGCGGAGCGGTCAGGCACAGGGTTTTGCCATGGAATCTTTGAAACGGGACATGGAAAAAGCGATCGGCGCGGATATTTTGTTCCGCGACGGAAAATGAGCAGAACAGACAGACGGAAAGAACGGATTGCCGAGGCGTCGGCAGATCGAGGAGAAGAAAAATGCAAGGTAAAATCGTAAAAATTTCCGGTCCGCTGATTGTGGCGGAAGGTATGGCCGACAGTAAAATTTACGACGTCGTGCGGGTCGGCAGGGAAAAACTCATCGGCGAGATCATCGAACTGCGCGGCGACAGGGCGTCCGTGCAGGTCTATGAGGAGACGGCGGGACTGGGTCCCGGCGACGAGGTATATTCGACGGACGCGCCTCTTTCCGTGGAGCTGGCTCCCGGCATCATCGGCGGCATCTATGACGGCATCCAACGCCCGCTCGTGCGGCTGTGCGAGCTGTCGGGGGAGCGCATCGGCAGGGGACTCAACGCCGCCGCCGTCGATCACGACAAGAAATGGAACTTCATCCCCGACGCAAAGGTCGGCGATCAGGTCGTCGCGGGCGATATTCTCGGTCATGTCAACGAAAACGACGTCGTCGAACACCGCATCATGGTCCCGTTCGGTGTGAGCGGCGAGCTGGTCGGCATCGAAAGCGGCCTGTTCACCGTGGAAGAGCCGATCGCAAAGATCAGAACGGCGACGGGGGAGCGGGAAGTCTGCATGTTGCAGAAATGGCCCGTCCGCCGCGGCAGACCGTATAAAGAAAAGATTTCTCCCGATCAGCCCATGGTGACGGGACAGCGCGTCATCGACACGCTCTTCCCCGTGGCGCGCGGCGGTTGCGCCGCCGTACCCGGTCCGTTCGGCAGTGGCAAGACGGTCGTACAGCACCAGCTCGCCAAATGGGCGGATGCGGACATCATCGTCTACGTCGGCTGCGGCGAACGCGGCAACGAGATGACGGACGTTCTGAACGAATTTCCAGAACTCGTCGACCCCAAAACGGGCCGTCCGCTGATGGAGCGCACGGTGCTCATCGCCAACACGTCGGATATGCCCGTCGCCGCGCGCGAAGCGTCCATTTATACGGGTATCACGATCGCGGAATATTTCCGCGATATGGGCTATAACGTCGCCATCATGGCGGACTCTTCCTCCCGTTGGGCGGAAGCCCTCCGTGAAATGAGCGGACGGCTTGAAGAGATGCCCGGTGAAGAGGGCTATCCCGCTTATCTTTCCTCCCGTCTGGCGGAATATTACGAGCGGGCGGGCATCGTGAAAATTCTGGGCAGTGAAGAGAGAACGGGATCGGTTACGGCGATTTCCGCCGTTTCGCCGCCCGGAGGCGACCTGTCCGAACCCGTTTCGCAGGCGACGCTCCGCATCGTCAAAGTGTTTTGGGGCTTGTCCGCATCGCTGGCGTACAAGCGCCACTTCCCCGCCATCGATTGGTTGCAGAGTTATTCGCTCTATGCCGACAGACTGCAACCCTGGTTTGACGAAAACGCGGGGGAAGAATTCATGCAGAACCGCGCGTTTGCTATGAGAGTTTTGCAGGAGGAAGCGAGCCTTTCGGAAATCGTCCGTCTTGTCGGCGTCGACGCGCTTTCTCCCGCCGATCGCGTGACGATGGAGACGGCAAAGATCATCCGCGAGGACTATCTCCACCAGAACGCTTTCCATGAAACCGACACATTCACCTCGCTGAAAAAACAGAACGCCATGCTGGAAATGATCCATGCATTCTATACGAGCGCAAACGAAGCCGTTTCCAAGGGCGCAAGCGTCAATGCGACGCTCTACACGCCCGTGCGCGAAAAGATCGGCAGGGCCAAATACCTGCCCGAAAACGAGGCGGAAGAGGGGATCCGCGCCATCATTGCGGAAATCAAAGCCGAGACCGCCGCAGCGGCAGAGGAGGCCGAGTAAGAGCCATGCAGAAAGAATATAAGACCATCAAAGAAGTCGTCGGTCCGCTGTTGCTCGTCGAAGGCGTCGAGGGCGTAACCTATGACGAACTCGTGGAAATTCAGCAATCGGACGGCACGGTGCGCAGCGGCAAAGTGCTGGAAATCGACGGAGACAAAGCACTCGTGCAGCTCTTCGAGAGCGCGCGCGGCTTGCAGATCTCCACGTCCAAGGCCCGCTTTTTAGGACACTCCGTCGAGCTCGGCGTATCCCGCGATATGCTCGGCCGCGTTTTTGACGGCATGGGCCGCCCCAAAGACGGCGGCGCCGCCATCATTCCCGAAAAGAAAATGCCAATCGAGGGCGCGCCCATCAATCCCGCCGCGCGGGACTATCCCAACGAATTCATTCAGACGGGCATTTCGGCCATCGACGGCCTCAACACCCTCGTTCGCGGCCAGAAACTTCCCGTATTTTCCATGAGCGGTCTGCCGCACGCGCAGTTCGCCGCGCAGATCGCAAGGCAGGCGAAGGTGCTCCGCTCGGACGCCAAGTTTGCCGTCGTGTTCGCGGCCATGGGCATCACCTATGAGGAAGCGGACTATTTCGTACAGGATTTCCGTCGCACGGGCGCCATCGAACGCGCCGTTCTCTTCATGAACCTTGCGGACGATCCCGCCGTCGAGCGTATCTCCACGCCCCGTATGGCACTCACCTGTGCGGAATACCTTGCATTCGAGCTCGGCATGCACGTCCTCGTCATTCTGACGGACATCACCAACTATTGCGAAGCATTGCGCGAAGTTTCCGCCGCGCGCAAGGAAGTCCCCGGCCGTCGCGGTTATCCCGGGTATCTGTACACCGACTTGGCGCACATCTATGAGCGCGCGGGGCGCATCAAGGGCAAAGAGGGCTCCATCACGCAGATCCCCATTCTGACCATGCCTGAGGATGACAAGCCGCACCCCATCCCCGACCTGACGGGCTACATCACCGAGGGGCAGATCATTTTGTCGCGCGAACTCTATCAGAAGGGCGTATTGCCGCCCGTGGACGTTCTGCCCTCCCTTTCCCGTCTGAAAGATAAGGGCGTGGGCAAGGGCAAGACCCGTGAAGACCATGCGGACACCATGAACCAGCTCTTTGCCGCGTACGCAACGGGTAAGGACGCCAAGGAACTTGCCGCCATTTTGGGCGATTCCGCGCTGTCCGAAACGGATAAGCTGTATGCGAAATTTGCCGAGGCGTTTGAAAAGGAATATGTCTCGCAGGGATTCAACACCGACCGCAGCGTGGAAGAGACCCTCGATCTGGGTTGGAAACTTTTGGGCATGCTCCCGAGAAGCGAGCTCAAACGCATCAAGGACGCATACATCGAAAAATATTATCCCGAAAACGCAGGGGATAAAGAGGAGTAAAACAGGGTATGACACGGCTGAACGTCAATCCCACGCGGCAGGAGCTCAGACGCTTGAGAGAACGGTTGAAAACCTCCGTCCGCGGGCATAAATTGCTGAAAGACAAGACCGACGAGATGATACGGCAGTTCTGCATTCTGATCCGTGAGAATAAACAACTCCGTGAAGAAGTGGAAGCCGATCTCGGTCGGGCGCTTGAAAACTTTTCCTCCGCAAAAGCCGTCATGGACGAACGCGCGCTGGAAGAGGCTTTTCTGTTGCCCGCATCGTCGGTTACGCTGACTTGCGGGGAGAAGAGCGTCATGTCCGTCGCCGTGCCCGACATCGAGGTGCACGAAGAGACAAAGGGCAACGCGCCCTATGCCTATGCCACCGTTTCTTCGGAAGTGGATTATTCCGTTTCCGCGCTCGCCGCGGTGTTGCCGAAACTTGTACGGCTTGCGTCCGTGGAAAAGACCTGCAACCTTCTGGCAAACGAAATCGAGAGGACCAAACGTCGGGTCAATGCGCTGGAATACGTTCTCATTCCGCAGTATGAAGAGACCATTCGCTATATCGTGATGAAGCTGGACGAAAACGAGCGCGGCGCGACGACGCGCCTGATGAAGGTCAAGGATATGCTTGCCGCCGACCGCGGCGCACAGGTATAAAAAAACACTGCAAAGGAAAAAATTCCCATATCCATGCCCGTATCGGAGGGATAACAGGAGAGAGCAAGGTCACGGACCGATGCACAGGAGTAGAATGACATGGACCAATTTTTTCAATCCGTAGCCAATTTTTTTTCAGGCTTTTTTTCCGGCGCGGGATTATCCATCGTCAAAGCGCTTGCCGCTTTGGTCGTCGGACTGATCATAGCGTCTCTTCTCGTCGCGCTGGTGCGCAGTGTAGCGATCAAACATCGTAAACTGGACAACGCCGCGGCGTCGTTCGTCGTATCGTTGACGCGCGCGGTATTGTATATCCTGGTTGCGATCGTGGTGCTCGGCATTGCGGGGGTCAACACGGCCAGTCTCATTGCGGCGTTCGCCGCTGTGGCCTTGGCCATTTCCCTCGGCTTGCAGGATACGCTTGCGGGGCTGACCAACGGTATACTCATTATCTTCACCAAACCGTTCCGCCAGGGCGATTATGTCAGCATCGACGGCACCGAGGGGACGGTCAAGGAGATACGCCTGTTCAATACCAAACTGACCACGCCCGAAAATCTCGATGTGATCATCCCCAACAGCAAGGTGCTCGGCGCAAACGTCGTCAATTACAGTGCCATGCCCCTGCGTCGCATCGACATCGACGTGCCCGTGCCTTATGATACGGACGTAGAGACGGTGAAACGCGTTCTTTTGAGCTGTATGACGGAGGACGATCGGGTGGTCAATCTTCCCGCGCCGCTGTGCCGTTTGTATGAATACGGTTCGAGCGCGCTCATCTATCGCGTGCGCTGCTGGGTCCCGAACGGGGAGTATTGGAATACGAAGTTTGATCTGAACGAGCGGATGCTCATCCGTTTGCGGGAAAATAAGATCGAAATACCTTTCGATCAGATGGACGTCCACATTGTTTCCGACGTGAAGGCGGCGCAACCGGTGCAGCAGGGACCTGCTTCGGAGAACGGAGAAGGAGGAGAACATGCTGTATAATCTCAATGCTCTTTCGCAGGAAACATTCAATTTGATCATTGAATATATTTTTTACGGCGCGATCTTCATCGTCGGACTGATCGTTCTCATACTCATGAAACGTCGTTCCCGCCGTCCCGCAATGCTGTTTGCGCGGGAGGAAACGGAACGTACCGTGCGGCGTATCGACGAGCTGATCGCCTCGTTGGAGGATGAGAAGAACGATTATGTTTTGCCGGCCAAGATTTTGCGTCTGTCGGGCGAGATCGGCGATCTCGTGCTCCTTGCGGACAGGGAAGTCACACAGAACGGGAACATTGCATTTGACGGCGTTCTCTCGGCGTATAAATCGGCGGCAGATCAAGTGGCTGCGATCGATGCCATTTGGGGGCGTGCGCGGGTTGCAACCGAGCTGACCGCAGCCAAAGAACAACTCTTGAACGGGTTGAAGATCATCGAGCAACTGACGGCAGGGAAAAAAGAAAAGGTATGAAAAAGAAAATTATCTCCATCGGCGGAGGGGAAATAAAGAACAAAGAAACGCAGGCGATTGACGAATATATCGTCGCGCTTGCGCGCGAACGGGCGGGGGAACGACGGCCTTGCGGCCTGTTCATCCCGACCGCGAGCCACGATTTCATGCCCTATTACAATTCCTTTCATAAGATGTATACGGGCGTATTCGATGTCAAAACGGATGTCGCGCTCACGGTATTCAAGACGCCCGATCCGGACAAATTGCGCGCTAAATTCGAAAAGGCCGATTTTCTGTATGTGGGCGGCGGCGATACCGTTTTCATGCTGGAAGAATGGAAGAAGAGCGGACTTTTGTCCCTCATCCGCGAAGCCTATGACCGCGGCGTGCCCGTTTGCGGACTGTCGGCGGGGGCCATCTGCTGGTTTACGACCATGTACACTGACTCCGCTTTGGCGGGGGACGGCGAAAAATATGCTCTTTACGACGGATTAAATTGGATAAAAGGAATAATTTCTCCGCATTATAACCGCAGAATGGTTGACTTTGATAAAATATTGTGTTATAATAACTCTCGTGCTTACGGAATAGAGGACAATTGTGCGTTGGAATTTACCGACGGAGAATTGACCAAAGTTATTTCGGCGGGCGGGAATGCGTACATTCTCGACAGCAAAGACGGCACACTGACAAAGAAGAAATTATAAAATTTCTTCATCATATGCGGACGTGGCGAAATTGGCAGACGCGCAGGTTTCAGGTTCCTGTGAGAGATCATATGGGTTCGAGTCCCTTCGTCCGCACCACAATATATAGCGTATCTTTTGGAGTAATCCACAAGATACGCTATTTTTTTTGCCCTTCTTTATCTTCAAAAAATAAACTTTTGGGGAAAAATTGGGGAAAAATCACGTGGGCGCGCATTATGCGCGCGTGCGAAAGAATTTTTCAGTAGTCGAATTTCTTGATCTCTTCTTCCTGGTACTCCTTGGATAAATGCGTATACACCTGATCCGTCATCGAGTTCCCGCGCGAGTGCCCGACCCAACGCGATACAACCTCTTGCGGGATCCCGCATTCCTGGGCGCGCGTGATGAATGTGTGCCGAAGGTCATGCAGGTGGTGTTTTCCGTCCGTAAATATCGGCACCTGCCGCGACAAATAGTCGTTCGGCGTGTCAAGTTCTTCCATTGCGCGATCAATGTAACGCGCAAGGATCGGGGATATGGGAATCGAACGGACGGAAGGGGCGCCCTTCCGCGTCTTTCCGTTTTCAATCGTGATCCATTTCCGTTCGGCGTCAATCTGAACGTGATGAAGTTCGTCGCGTCGGATCCCCGAGTAAAGGATCAAAAGGAGCGCGTACCGACAACGGCAACGCTGATCCGCGAGAACGCGCCGCACAAATTCCGCTTCTTCTGCCCTTGTCAGCGGGACACCGTTCTTTTTTTGGTATACGATTTTTTTCAGACGTTTCGCCGGGGATTTTTCAATGAGTTCATCGTCCAGGGCGCTTTGGAATATCTGTTGCAGGTAATTCCGGATTTTATCGGCAAGACGGTATTTTCCCTCTTGCAGAAATTCATTCAAAAATTCCTGCAATTCCGGATAGCGAATCGATTGGAGTTTTCGCACGCCGAACCGAGGGAAAAGGTGGTTTTCGCATTCGGAAAGATAGGTTTCAAGCGTTATCTTTTTCACATAAGGTTTTTTCTCGATCTCGATCCATTGCCGGACATAATTCTCGAAAATATCCTGTCGTCTTTGCTCTTCCTTTGGCGCGGCTTGATCGAGGCGTATTTTTTCATTGAAGGCGCGCAGCCATTCGCGCGCCTTCTTTTTTGCTATTTGCGGCGTTTTGCCGCAAAACGATTTACTGATTCCGCCGCGGCGGTAGCGGATCTCTGTGGATCCGTTCGCCTTCAATCGGAATTTACAGTCTTTCAGCATCGGCATTTCTTTCATCTCCTTTTCAGAAAAAAAGTCAGAAACCCCGATTTTCAAATTTTCCTCCAAACTTCTTTTTTTTTAAGTTCATTCACCTCCCGCAATTGAGTCGGAAACGCAAGCAAGCGAAAACTGCTTTGCCAGGCTTCGGTGGCTTTCCCGATCCGATCGTGCTCGTCGCAGATGAGCACGAAGAGTTTTTCGAGAAAAGCAAGGTAATTTTCTTCTGTGTATCTCATAAAGTTACCCCCTAAAAGTGATAGGGGATAATGATACAACGAAATTAAAAATCAATCAAGCCCTTTTTTCGGATTCGTCTTCGCCAGCGACAAAGCGCAGGATCATGTCTTGCGTCGCTTTGGAAAGACGACGGAACCCGAAGAGGAGCTTTTTTTCTCTCTCGGTAAGATCCAGAGCGGGGGATGGGGAGATGGCGATTGTCCCCAGATCGTCTGAATTTCCGATTAAATAGTCGACAGAAACATTAAAAAAAGCGGATAGCTGTAAAAGTGTTTTAATGTTCGGTTCTAATTCTTCTCGTTCATATTTTCCGACTGCCGTTTGGTTGATTTTCAAATAATGAGCAAGCTGACTTTGCGTTAGTTTTTTTTCAAGACGCAATTCTTTAATTCTGTTCATGATTTCCTCCTTTTAGCCCATTTTAGATTTTTTTCAAAAAAATACTTGACAAAGCCCAAAACAGGCTTTATAATAAAAATCGATATAGCCCAAAAAGGGCTAAATAAAAAGAAAGACATGAGTATCACAAAAAACGCCCTCCCGCAAAGGGAGAGCGTTTAGATATTGATAAATTGTTTTTTAAGCAAAATAAGAAACAGTTCCGCCAGAAACGGAAGTTTTGGAATAACTTATTTCCAGCACAGCAAAAATACCTCCGAGTTCGTCAAAGGAAATGCTGACGGTGTAAACGGTTCCTTCGGAGACGTTTCCGACATTTTTCACGATGGTGTCCAACAGGCTATTGTCGTCATTATAGAAATTGAAGGTCAGTTGTAAGTTTTCAATATCCACGTTGGGCGTAATTTCGTAATTGGCGCTAAAAGCAAGTTCTTCTTTCATGTCGACTGTAATATCTCCGTTGTCGGCGGCACGACTGAACAGCTGCGGGGTCGTAAGGTTTTCCGAGTCATTGCTTTTTCCTGTAATATTCGGAATTGCCCAGAAAAAAATAAAGGCTATTACTGCGAGAAAAAGAATAACTTTCAACCATCCGTGACGCTTTTTTACTTCGGGGGCAGCGGTATTCGATTGTGAAGCGTGGGGATCTGTGGGAGCAGTTGCTTTATCTGGGTTAGGGTTGGTGTTCGGCTCAGGTTTTTTCTTTCGGGGTGCAAATGCTGCGATCAGGAAGAGAACAATAATAAGAAGTAGGACCACTATGCTGGCAATTCCATAGTTAAGGGGAGCGCCAGACGTTGTTAAAAACAAGAAGGAAGACATTTTTTATTTACCTCAGAAATTTTTTATAAAAATAATACCATAAAACTCAAAAATTGTCAAATTTTTCAAAAGGAGAAATAGAAAAATGCAAAACAATCTGATGGCGACGATCGCGCGGGCGAGCGTGGAAATGGCGGTCCGCACCAACGCGCAGACGATGGCGCAGAAAGCGGCGGACCTGGTGGCGCAGTTACAAGGAACGGAAGACGTCCTGAAAGAATTTGCCCGGGGCGGCGTTTCGGTCTTCGATCTGCAAGAGAAGATCCGAGGCGCGCGGGCGACGATGGAAGGCGTCTTGGCGGCGCTGAATAACATTTGAAAAAAGAGAGTTCAAGGAAGAACAGACAGTCCTTCTTGAACTCTTTTTTAATTTTTTGGAAAAAGGAGATAGAAAAAATGGCAAAAAAGGCAGTGCAAGAATGTATTTTTGACGGAAAAATCGACGTGATAGGTGCCTGGTTTCAAGTAAAAGTATGGCGAGGTGCTGGTTTTTTCGTTGAAGTTCGAGACGCTCTCGGGGATGAGGATTTTCTCAATCTGCAAAATTCGAGTGAGGGAATCGAAACCGTATATGACCGTTTATGCAGTAAAGGAATGCCGAATCCGATCGCGTATAATCTTTCCCGTTTTATCGGCCAGATCATAAGTACAGCGATAGAAGGGGGTGCCGCGGAATGATTAAAATCAAGCTGTACGGCGATCGTAAAGAGGGCGCCGCGATGGCGGAGCAGATCGGGAAGATGGCGCGGATCCGCAAAGGCCCGAAGTTTTTCCCGGACAATTCCGGCGCAGAGATCGGGGACACGTATCTGGAAGCGGAGATCGAAGGCGCGGAGAAGGAAGCGGAGCTCGAAAGTGCGGAGAAGATCCGAAAAAAAGTCTTGGATTTTATCGCAGAGATAAAGAAGGCAAGGATCCCGATAACCTTTATAGCGGACGAGCTGACGCGATATATCGCGCTTTTTCGGGTCTTTGGAATCACCAACGGCAGGGAAAAATATATTTTGGAAATTCTATCGTCAGAGCTGGATGAGGAAATAAAAAAGATCGAAGCGGAGGTGCAAGCATGAGGGCGGGATATAATGACAACGCGATACTGTTATCCTCCGGAGACGTTATCCTCTGCGAAGATATGACGGATCTGGTCCTTCAAACGATCCGCTACGGCGGGAACACGCTGGCGTTCCACTTCGCGGGTGCGGAGAACGTCGCCCAGACGATCCCCGCGACCAAAGAACAGCAAGATCTGATCGCGGCGTTTCGCGAGCGGTGCAAAAGACTGTCATAGACCATACGGATTTTTCCTCCCTGAACGCGCGGGCGTTTGCCCGCGCATACATGCGGGCCCGCGGCGCAGGAGCCGCGGGGACCGCACCGGCGGGCGAAGTCGACCCGAAAAAACGACGTGATCCGCGATAAGATCAAGTATTATCGCCGGCGATGGTCCCGTCAGACCAGACGTCAGCGGAAACGATATTCCGCCGAGGCGGGAAGCCGGTCCCGCCCGTATGCGGGGAAGCGGCGCAGGAGCCGCGGACCTGCACCAAAGGGGCAATAGTCAGATAAAAACCCCCGAACGGCGCCGCGCGTAAGTTATCACACCGGCGGCCGTTCACATGCGGGGAAGCGGAGCGCGATCCGCGGACCTGCTTCTATTTCTTTTTTCCGTGCGGCGGGATCGGATCCCGCCGCGCACCTGAACCGAACGCCCGCGGGGACGGGCGAGGGAATAAAA
>CALWCO010000039.1 GCA_944376455.1 uncultured Clostridia bacterium | reverse complement strand
TCCAGCGTGATGGCGTTTCTGTCCAGTGCGCCGATAATGCCCGCGTTGTCCGCTATGTTTTCCGGATCGTCCGCGTCGACATACACGCCCGCATACGGGTCATAATACCGGCTGTTGATGTAATAGTAACCGCTCTCCGCGTCGTAATAGTGGCCTTTCCAGCGGAACGGGTTCACCTCGGCGGCTTCCCAAGGTTTGTCCCATTGTTCAATGCGCGCTTCTTCGTCCGCAAACGAAATATTAAAATTTTTGCCTACCCATCGACGTGTCGTGCCGTAAGCCAGGTTCACCGAGGCTGAACAGCCCCCGAACATGTCATAGTCATATCGCACGATCGGTTGACCCATTTTGTTTTCAAGCATCACGATGTTGCCGAAACCGTCTTTGATGTATGTATATACCTCCGGCGTTTCCGAGCCTTTCTGCAATTGAAATCCGCACAGGCCGTCCAAATCATAGAAATATCTGATTTTCTTCACATTCCCGTTGCTGTCCGTCCTGTCTTCGCCGAGGATTTTTGCGCCGTCCAGATAGTACTTCGTCGTTACGCCGTCAGAGCTTCTCTTTTCATAGCGGATTCCCTGATGATTATAGAAATATTCTGCGCGCGGATTCTGCATATCCTGATAGTAGTATTTCTTCAAAAGATTTCCGCGTTCGTATTCGTATTTCGTCAAGTAATAGATCGGTTCCGAATGATCCCGCATTCCACAACGGTTGCCATAGTTATCGTATTCATAAAATCCCGCATTCGTTTCACACAGTCTGCCTTTATTCTTTCCGCTTGTATAATAGAGAAATCTTCCGTTCGGACTGTTCGTCAGGCGGCCGTTTTCGTCATAGGTATATGCCGATTGAGAAACTTCTTCTCCTTTTGTTCTTTTTTCGGAAATCACATGCCCGAATTCATCGTATGTATATTCCGTTGTTTCGGTTTTTTCTTCCACCGTCCCCACCTGACTGCCGGCAGGGGAAAGATCCGTGTCTTCTTCTATGACCTTTTTTACGCGACCTTTGTCGTCATATTCATAGTCGAAATCGATCTGCATGTCTCCTTCGGCAGAATATGTATACTTGCTGACTTGCATAGAGGCTTTGTTGCTTTCAACATCATCGTTGTACAAATACCGATACGATCTTTCCGATACCGGCAAACTCGCACTGTCAACAATTAAATAACCCGGAGTTTTTTTCTTCACGCGTCGCCCGAAGCGGTCATAGGTGTATTCCCTGGTATAAGTACCGTATTCCGTCCATTCCCAATCGTCGTCGTCCTGTTCCGCGTCGCGATAAACCCTTGTCCCCACGATGCGCGGTTCGATGGTCTTTTCCGTGTCGTAAATGATCTGCGTTTTATACTTCTCGGGCACATACTGCGGGGTTTCGTCCTGTTCTTTCCCGATCGAATATTTTGTCTCCCCCGAGGAAATCTGCTGTAAGTTCAGATAGTTGTCGCCCGTTACGCCGTCACGGCATTCCCAGCCCGTCAGGGCATTGTTGTAGTCGTAATTATAAACATACGTCCTGCCTTCATACCCGTCTGTAATTTTCTCCAATTTGCTCGCCGCGCCGCTTTCTCCGTTGCCCGTCTGATAGGTGCAGATCGCGCTCTTTGTCTGTCCTCCTTCGGTATAGCTCCCGCCGATCATCCTGCCGTATTTGTCCAGCCTGACACGGCTTGTTCCCGTCACTTCGTCTTCGGTGTTGTGATATTCCGCGACGGTGCCCGACTCTCCGCTTGCGCTCGTGTAGGACTGCGTCTTTTTCGTCAGCATGCTGATCTCGTCCCCGCCGTTGAATGCCGTGTAATCCACCCGATCGTTGACGATGTCCTGCACGATGCCGTACTTTTGCTGTCCGTCCGTTACCGTACGCAATGCGCCGTTCTCATACGTCAGGATATTGTTCCGTGTGGTATTGCCGTCCGTTTCGCTCACTTTCAGGACCTGATCGCGGAAATCGTTGTAGCGGAAACTTGTCGTCAGACCGTTGCCGATGCCCGTTATATCGCTGTTCGTGACGGAAATATTGGCAAAATCCGCCGCGCCGCCGCTTTGCACCGATTGCAACTGCGAGAAACGTTTGTCATAGACAAAGCCCTGCGACGTGATCCCGTCCGTACTCGCCTCGGGATATGCCTTGTCCGCGTCGTAACGATGTTCTTCCAACAGCATATATTCATCGTCTTCGTTTGGTTCCGACATATCGCCCGACGTTTGCGCGGCATATAATTTTCGGCTTTTCACCAGTCCGCACTCGTCCAGGTTCTCATCCGTTTCGTACTCATAGACCGTCAGAACGCCGTAAGAATCGCTCTCCATTGACGTCCTGCCGTATTCGTCCAGTCTGACCGATTTGACGCTCGTTTTGTCGTTGGTGGCATGTCCGCCGCCGATGCCGTTTTCAAACGTGCTGACTTCCTGTCTGACGATCAGTTGCGTCTTATCGCCTGCGGCGATCGGTTCAAAATATTGGCGGGTATAGCTCTTATTGTCGGGGGCTTTGGTCTGGAAATAGACGTCCGGCAATTCGGAACAATTCAACAGGTTGACCGATAAAGGAAAATACTTTAATTGCTGAACGTTCGCGATGCGTTTGCCGCCGTTGTTACAAACCAAGTCATAGACGACGTTTCCGTCCGCTCCGCTGCGTCTGACGGGCGACGTGATGGCGCGCATCAGGTCGTTTTGCGTCAGATACACATCTTCTCCGACGACCGATTGCGTCGTTCCGTCCGAACGGACGATGGAAAGCACGGTGTTCTGCTGGCTTCCCGCCAATACGTTGCTTACGGAAAAAACGGAAAAGAACATTTCCTGTGCGCCGCCCGGGGTCATATACATGCAGGTGATCTCACCGTTCTGCGGTTCCCCCGCAAAATTTTCAATGCGCACTTCAAAGGAAACCGCTCCGTCTCTCTGTTCCCGGGAAGAGAACGAAAGCGGCAAACTGACTTTTTGCCAGACGCCGTCCGCCTGACGGTCGATTTCCGCATAGGTCTGTTGTCCTGCGTAACTCAGCACCGCGCGCAATCTGTTGTCGGAAGGAGTAGCCAGGCGCAGATAGAACGAACAGTTGTAATGGATGTATTCTGTTTCGCCCGCCCTTGAAAGTTTTCCGGCAGCCAACGCCGCCGTGTATTTGCCGCTGATCAGCGAACGAACTTGTTTTTTATTCAGCCCGCCCGAGGAGATAACGTCGGAAAAAACGGATATGCCCGATTCACGGTCCAATGTAACGAGTCTTTGTCCGATCTTCTCAAAAGTGGAAATGACCTTCCCCGCATGATTAAATTGGATTACGCTGGTAACGTCCCGTTCGTTTACAAAGGAAACTTCGTATATGCTACCGTCTGTTCTGCACTTGGTTTCCTGCAATTCCATATAAGTCTTTTGCATGAAATCGTCGGCGATGTTGCGGCTGAACGCATACCTGTCTCCGGTGCCTTTGACGATGCCTTTCGATACCTTTACCGCGCGGTCCCGCTGATAAGAAATCTCTGTCGCGCCTTTGCTTTCCTGATTTGCGACAAGCGTCAGCTGATCCTCATCGTCGTAAGCAAACGCATTGCACAATTTATAAGAACGGTCCGAACCGTCGTCGTTGCAACTGTACAACGCGGTGGCGATCAGATATCCGTCCGCATCATAAGCATACTTCATCCGCCGCGCACCGCGGCCTTCGTAGATATGGGTAATGCTCTCCAATAACCCGTCGGAATTGCGATAGGAAAAAGAAAGATATTCTTTCAAGCCGCGCCTTGTGTCATAAATGCGTGAGACTCGCCCCTGAAGGTCGTGCTCAAATTTCTTTTTGATGTTTGGATTCAACGCGGACATGGTATAATCGATTTTACCGTTTTGCTTGAATTTTACCCCGTTTCCCTTTTCATCTTTCAACCATGCCCCGTCCGAAACGATTTCCAGAACACTGCCGGGGTCGTCCACGTCGAAATATCTGTCGTTGGCTTCGTCGAACAGTTCAAAAGTATGCACATATCCGGGCCCGTCTATGTACTTATAACATGTCTGCCCGTCCTTCTCCTCTTTCAGCAAACACTGCTCCATGTCCAGTTTCCAGCCTTTGCCGCACGAATGAAAGAGTTGTTCAAAAGCACCCGATTGAGAATTGTACACGTGAGAAACGCCGATTTCGTAACTGTTTACCCCAATGGACAAATCGGGGAGCAACAACAACGCCCGACCCGTTTTCAGATTGATTTTCGGATTATCCAGACAATCGTAAGACGAAATATTTTTGTTGCCGATCGCGTCAAAAAGCGATACGACTTCTATATCCTGCTCCGCGCTTTTCCCTTCGTATGAAACCGTTACCTTCTCCGTGCCGCTTTCAAGCGCGTTGGCGGGCGATACGGTATAATCTTCCACGACGGATTTGATATTTCCCGCATAAACCGCTTCCACCTGCATGCCATGCCGATCGAATGCCTCCCCTTCGGCGTACAAAGTTCTGAACGGCGGGCAGGATATTTTCAACGACTGCACAGCTCCTTGCGCGGTGTAATAACTCACTTCGAAAAACGGAGCATTTTCACCATACATCGGGATCATGATCCCCTGTGCGCTTACAGGCAGAAATTCCAGGGAAACTGTCTGATTTGCGGCGCAGAACTCTTCCGTAAGATCGATCGACGTATAGGATTTTTTTACAAAAGCCCTGTCAATTCCCGCAACATTGATAACTCCCGCATCGCTTGCCCATAAATTCAGACGCACTTCAATGATATTTTCGGCCGGAACGGAAATCGCATTGCGATTGATTCTCAACACCGATTTGCTCTGTTGCATATCCACGGGCGGGTCGGCATTTTTTATGAACATAAATTCTCCGCTTTGCCCGATATACTCCCAGACGCTTGCATACGGATGTTCACTGTCCACGCTCGTGGCATAATAATTAGAAAAAGAAAAATTTGGACTTGTCAGCTCTCTCCTGCCGTTGACGACAATTTCCGTTTCTTCTTCGCTCGATGGCATAATTACATTTTGTTCCTCATTCATTATCATTTTCTCCTTTCCTTATCTTTTTTGTTATGTCTTTCCCCGACTTCATATATCTGCATGGGAAACACTTCCTCGCGGCAATACTCCAGATCGGGATTATACTTGAAAAATTCTTCATATTTACGGGCATAATACGGATCACAACTGCCGCGGGATATTTTATTCAACCATTCCTCATACGATTTTGTATAATAATGATCGATGCATATCTTTTCCGTTGTCAGTCCTCCCTTCCATGCCGCAGCCTCGGGGACTTGCTCTTCATGCTCATCCACGACCGTATATCCGTCCACGGGATATCCGTTATGTGTCAGCATCTGCAACATGCGATACGGCTGTACGAATACCTTTCCCACATCGCGCTGATCGTTAAACGCCGATTCTTTGGGAAACCGTTCACGCACGCCGCCTGGCTCCTTCTTGGCCTGTCCGTTTGCGTTATAGGTAATCCATCCGATGAAAATCCCCGCATATGGCTCATATCTTTTTAGAAATTGCGGTAAAGGCGTTCCGTCTTTCACGCGCACCATTTCGTCCGAATCGATGAACCCGATCCACTTGCTTTGCGTCTTATAATGGCGCAAACAATGATTGTACGCATCATGTTGCGCAAACCTATGCCTCCCGCCAAAGGGAATGACCGTTACCTTTTCTCTTATTTTTTCGGGCATGCCTGCCACAAATTCCGCAATGGGCACACGGCTTCCGTGATCATAAATATAAAAATGTTCCACGCCCTGCCCGATGTGCCACCTGAGCCATTCTTCCAGATATTCGTTGTCGTCTTTTATGATCATACAAACCGAGCACTCGTATTGAAACGGCTTTCTTCTTTGTTTTCGCTCGATCAAATCTTGAATTCGTTTTCTTCGGTCTTTTACCAATGACGACAACTCTTTACTTTTTTCTTTCCTCAGTGCCCATATTTCCAGTAATTTTTTCTTCTTTGCACCATTCATTCGGTCATCGGCATATAAAGCAAATATCGCTCTTTCCGTTTTTTTCAGCTGTTCGATTTCACGCCGAAGCATCTCTTTTCGGTTGTGATATTCCTGCGGATCCCGATCCCGCTCTTCCAATTTTCCGTATTTGAAATACACGTCCTTTCCGCGCTCCGCGGCGTGTAAAAGAAATAATGGATCTTCCGCCCTGAACACACTCCCTTTTCCGTCTCCACTGTACTCCTTTACTTCATATACTTTCTTGGTCAGATAATCCACTTGCAACAACACCCGCGTTTTTTTGCTCCTTCGCATGTTTCTGCCCCTCCTCCGGATTTTATTTTTACGACGTTTCCCTGAAATTTTTTATTTTCTGTTTCAGCCCATTTGACGTTCACACTCCTTTTTGAAAACAAACGTTTATTTTTTTGTTTTCATTATATCATGCTTTTATTATAGGCACTTGTTTGAATGACAATTTTTATTTAATTCAATGATAAAACTCGCTCTTTTATTTTTTTGTTTTAACTCTGTATAATTTTTAATTCCTCTTTCGTGCAAGGAGCGCAAGGTGCAGGACGGTGAATGTCGGCACGCTGACTGTTTGACGGGCGAAAGTCAACGAAAAAAGAAAAATCGTTGCGTACAGGGACGTAAAATGTACACAGAACAGAAAAGAGCCGAGCAATGGGAATTCCCTTGCTCGGCTCTCAATTTGTTGGTATAGGTACTTTCGCAACGATTTTGCGGCCGTTGACTTTGGCGAAGAAGGATGCCAACCTACGCCGCACGAAAAAGCAAATCAAAGAGGTCTTTATATATTTTAAGGAGCATTTTCGGCGGAAATGTCTGCCTTAGTTCAGAAACGATCATTGCTTTTTGCCGTTCTTTTGCTCTATCCGCTCGAATTAAGGCATCTGATTTTTAAGTATTCAAGCTCTGCCTCCAAATACTGATTGCGTCCTTTCGACCGTTGATTTTCTGCCATTAAATCGTTCTCAATACCCTTATCCAAAGGCTTCTTTCTCGGTCTGCCTGTGTTTTTCTTCCGCGTTGTTCTGTCATTAGTCCTTGTTCACCTTCTTCAAGATATATCCGCTCCCATCGTTTTAGCGTTTTAACATACAAATCTTCTTCTCGCCCGTTGATTGTCTGCCAATGCTTTCGTACGGTTTCACGGTTCCCGGGATGGTTTTCTCGCATATGCATTATAACAGATATTTTGGATTCTGCAATATAATTTTTGTTCTTCGTTTCTTTCTCATAAAAATATGCACCTCGAAAAATATCTAACTTTGGGGGTGCATATCAATAGCCGGTGGATTTCCTTTTGGATGTAAAAAATGTTGCAGGCCGCAAACGACCTGCAACATTTTTACTTTTGTCACTTTTTCTTTTTTATACAAGAGACAACGAGCATTCCCGCACTGATCGCCGTCAAAACGACAAATGCGATCATGACCGACAAAATGGCCGTCTGCCACCAAGGCATCGCCGGCACGATCTGCGATCTGCCGATGTTCATGGCATGGCTGTTGATGATGCTGTAAATGATATGCTTTGCCGCCACACGGCATGCCGCGACAATGGCGGGATCATCGGCATAATCGGTCAGTTTGACCGCCATGGTGGAACCGTACCCGTCCCACAGATCCTGTCCGGCAAGCACGCCGAGGCGCATGTCCATGTAATCCGCCATGACGGAACAGTCGGTGATCGCCGCGCCCTTCATGCCCCACTCTTCGCGGAGAATGCCGGTCATCAGACCGCGATGCGCCCCCGACCAGACAACGCCGAGACGGTTGAAGGAGGACATGACGCCCAACCCGCCGCCCGCAACGGAACCTTCAAAGCCTTCGAGATATACCTCGCGGATGGCCTGTTCATTGGACCAGGTGCTGATGCCGTAACGCCCTTCTTCCTGATCGTTGAGCGCAAAATGCTTGGTGAACACGTATACGCCGCGCTCCTGGATGGCAGCCACTTCCACGGCGCACATTTCGCCCGACAGCCATCCGTCTTCGGAATAATACTCGAAATTGCGTCCCGAATAAGGCGTACGGTGAATATTTGCGCCGGGGCCGTAAATGCCGGTGTATTTACTCTCCTCATCTTCCGCCGCCGCGCGCTGGAAGTCCTCGCCGATACACTTGCCCATTTCGGCGACGAGCTCACGGTTGAAGGTCGCCGCCATGACGTCCTCGGAAGTATATGCCATGGCGCTGCCGCCGCCGAGCAGGCTGGCGGTGAGTCCCTGCGGTCCGTTCTCGTCCTTGGTACCGGGCAAATTGATGCTGGGCGCGGGCTGGGTGAGGTGGAAACCGTCGGCGATGAGCGAGGTCATCTCGCTATACGGGATCTGATCGAGCAGATCTTCCCACATGGGATCGTCATAAGCCTTTTCGCGCAGGTCGATGGCGTACAGATCGCCTTCCGCGCCCTGCGTGGGCAGTTCGGTCGCATCCGCCCAATATTCCGATTTATACCGTTCCACAAGGGCAGAACGGCTGTTCTCGCCCGACTCGTCGTGCGTCAGACCGTCCGCCCACATGGCGTCGTTGACCGAAAGGGACTTGACCTCCTTGGGAAAGGTGCCTGTCCAGTCTTGACGGGTGAGATAGGTGACGGACTGCGTGTCCTTGGTGCCCGCATATTTGTTGAGATCGGCGTTGTCAAAACGGTTGGTGATCTTGTTTCCCGTCGCGGAGGAGACGGAGAACGTTTCCGTGTCGCGCGCGGGGTTGTTCCACTTGGCGGCAAGGGACGCATTGCCCGTGCCTTCGTTCGGAAGACCGTACATTTTGCTCTCGTCGAGCGTGACGTTCTGATCCGCCGCCTTGGCGCGGATGACGTTGTTGACGGCGTCATGCGCGTTGCGCCCTGCCGTGAACCAATAATCGCCCGCATCGAGGATGTATGTCTTGGCGCCGTTGCTGTCGTAAGACGTCAGGTCCTCCTTGTCGACGGTGATTTCAAACGTTTCCGTCCTTCCGGCGGGGATCTCCTTCTTGTCGAAGCCGCAGAGCTCCACTGCCGCCTTTTCCACGAGATTGGTCTTATCGTAATCGGTGTAAGGAGAGCTGAAATAGATCTGCACGGTGTGCTTGGCGTCCGCATTGCCCGTATTTTTAACATCCACGGAGACGGTGAACGTCTTGCCGTCGTCGTTCGGCGTTACGCTGAAATCGGAGTACTCAAACGTGGTATAGGAAAGCCCGTAACCGAAAGGATAAGCGACGTCGGCGGCATAATCGTAATCGCCCGCGTTGCCGTTGCCGAAGACATAGTCCTCATAGCGCGTTTCATAGTAACGGTAGCCGACATAGATGCCTTCCTGATAAATGACGTAATTCTTATTGGCTTTCTTGACGCCCGCGTCCGTGTTGTTTTGTCCGGTCGCAAGGCCCAGCTCGTCTGCGTTGGCATACGGAAATGCGCCGAAATTGACCATGGCGGGAGCGGAGTGATTGTCATAGAGGAAGGTGTCCACGATGCGACCCGAAGGGTTGACGTTGCCCGCGAGGATATCCGCCACCGCGTTGATGCCCGTCATGCCCACGTCGCCGATCCACAGCGCCGCATCGATGTCATACTCTTTGAGAAAATCCAGTTGCAGGGCGTTTGCGGAATTCAGCAGCACAACGACCTTCTTGAATGTGCCGTCCTCTTTGTATTGCTGAATGTGGTCGAGCATATCGGTCTCTTCCGCGGAGAGGCGGAGATAGTCGCCGTCCGTGCTGTCATAACCGCTTGCGCCGTTGGCGGTAAAGCAAGCCTCGTCGTCGGGCAGATCGGCGCCCTCGCCGCCCGAACGGGCGAGCACGACGAGCGCGACATCGCCGTAAGAAGAGAACGAGCTCGTGACGCCCGTCTCTTCATATTTACTCCAGGGCACTTCGTTGATGCGGTACTGCCCCTGGTTGCCGCCCGTGGTGGCGGCGTTGACGCGTTTATAACCCGACGTAACATAGAATGTCCAAAGGTCCTGATTGACGCAACCCTGTCCGAACGTGTCGGTGAGCGCCGCGTGCAAGGTGACCGCTTCGTCCGCGTTGACACTGCCCGAACCGGTACCGCCATAGAGCAGATTGACGGACGACTGCGAGAAACAGCTGAACTTGGTGCCCGCCGCAAGCGGCAGAGCATTGTTTTTGTTGAAGAGAAGGGATGCACCCTCCCCTTCGAGCTGTTCGCAAAGCTGCGCTTCATAATCCGCCAGCGTGGCGTTGTCCATGGCGAGCGGCTCATAGAATATCTGCGCGTCCGGATCCTTGACGACTTTGAAATTGGTGGTCTTGAGCGCGGCATTGATGGCAACGGAAAAATAACTCGTTACGAAATACGCCACAACAAAAACAATCATAAAAACCGCAAACACCACCGTCAGCGGGATCCATAATTTTTTGGAAAATGCTTTCATCATGTCCTCCTTGAATTTTTTTTGATAAAGGGGCGAAAGACGGTTACCATGCCTGAATTTTCGCCCTTTACCGTTCATTGTTTATCCTTGTTCCGAAAAGATTACGCCTCGTCTTCGACGGCGGTCATGGTATGGTCGGCGTCGTTGAGCGTCCACTTGTCGAGGGACGGCCACATCATTTCGGAATAAGAGCCTTGCCCCTCTTCCTTGATCCAGGTCAATACGATCTCGTCGCCCGTCCGCACATATGTACAGTGATAGACAAACCCGCCGTTCATGTAATCCACCGTGGCGTGCGTTTCGTCGGTCAGCGTCAGGACGACGGCGCCCAACGACGCACTGCCGTTATATACGTTTTCCGCGGGTTGCTGTGCCGCCGCTGCGGGAATGTCCGAATACTTGTCGCAAGTCAGATCGAACACGGTCTTATAGTCCCCGTAAATGACATATTCATAGGAGAAGGAAGCGGTGTCCGCCCCAGTGTCGACCGCAACGGAAACGGTCTGGCCGCCGATCGTTACGGTCATGTTGCCCGCCCGATCGTTGGCATACGTGCCTTCCGCCACCTGATTGTATCCCGAATAGACGACCAGCGTGCCGCCTTCCTGCACATATACCGTGCCGCCGTTGTCGGACACAAACGTCGCGACGGAAGCGGGCGGCGTGAAGACGGCCGCATTCTCCTGAATGAATTCGTCGGCATCCGCATATATGGCGCCTTCCTGTCCCTTGAAACTGACGTTTCTCGGCGCGAAGGATCCCAGTCCCGGCATGATGGGCATGGCCAGCGTCACGGTATAATTATCGCCCATTTTGTAGGCAATGCCGCTCACGGAATCCTGCGCGACGCCGTCCTTATCGTAACTGGCAACCGAAATGGAAAGGCCGGTAACGCCGTCTTTCACGTTTTCGCTCCAGTTGCCCGTCATATAGTCCGCCTGATAGGCGGTGTTTTCCGCGGCGGGCGCGTCATTGTAAGTCAGATGGCTGTACTTATCCATGACCGCGGTGCCGTCGGCGTTGAGTTTCAGCCACAGCGTGCACTGCATGCCGTAATTCGCAAGATCAGCGTCGTCCATCACGCCGACAAACTGATAGGTCTTGCCCGCGGGGGCCGGCCCGTCCCCCGAACTGCCGGAGCTGCCCGAATCCGAGGGGTCCGTGCAGCCCGCAAGGACAAACACGGTCGACAGGGAAAGGAGCGCCAGGACAAAACCGAGAAGCAACTTTTTGAGTTTCATATGAAAAACCTCCCTTATCCGACAGAACTTTTGCCGGATTCTTTTTTCTGCGGCGCGTTGCAAAAAAATTTCACGCCGCTTTCATCGCCCCGATTATAAATCGCGCATTCCCCTCTTTCAACCGAAACCGCGCAACTTTGCACTTCTCCCGCCCCGATTGACGCGACGGATCCCCATCCTTATCGATTTTCGCCGCAAACTTACGGCCGCAAAGACACTCCGTCCGGAACAACCTTCAAAGCCGATCAAAAAAGAAAGATACGCGCGGTAAGTTCAGGACGGAAAAATGCAAGGTTACGCTGTATATTTTCTTTGCGTCTTGACAAGAAGGCCGATTGTCGTTATACTGAAAGTAGCAAAGTTTCAATGTTTGACTTTATACGGAGAAGGAAAACAAGCAAATGTATACGATCGCCATTGTCGAAGACGATAAAACACAGGCGGAAAGCCTGAAAGCATATCTGTTGCGCTACGCCGCCGAAAACGGCGAGGCTTTCACCGTCAGAACTTTTGCCAACGCCGTGGTGTTCCTCGAAAATTATGCCGCCGTCTATGACATTGTGTTCATGGACATCAAAATGCCCTACCTCAACGGCATCGCCGCGGCGCACAAACTGCGCGAACTGGACAAGGACGTACTGCTTTTCTTCATCACCAGCCTCACGCAATACGCCATCCGCGGCTATGAAGTCGATGCCCTCAATTACATCGTGAAACCCGTCGAATACAACGAATTCGCGCTCAAATTCCGTAAAGCCATGGACCGGCTCGCGGGAAAAAAGTCTGTCGAACTGCTCGTTTCCACGGACATCGGCTATAAAAAACTTTCCCCTTCCGAAATATATTATGTGGAAGTGCGGGGTCATCACTGCAAATACCACACGACAAACGGGGAATATAAACAATATCAGTCCATTCGATCGATTGAGGAAAAATTGTCGCCTTACGGGTTTGCCCGCTGCAACAACTGTTATCTCGTCAACCTGCGGTTCGTCAGTTCGGTGAAAGGATACACCGCCATCGTCGGCGGGGACGAGTTGCAAATTTCTCATCCGCGCAAAAAGGAATTCATGCAACGCCTGACTGCTTTTTTCGACGGAGATAAAAATGTTTGAGATCGTATGGAACCTTTTAGGTAAATATACCTATGAATTTTTCCTTCTCTCCTCCAATTTCTTGCAGACGGCCCTCTGTGCCGTGCTCTGTTCCTGGTCGCGGAAAAGGAGGCCCCTTTTCGCGTTGCGGCTCACTCTTTGCGCCATAACGGGCATTCTGCTTTGCATCCCCGTCGCCATGCTGAATACCAGCGTTCCGCCGCTCATCGAAATCCCCGTGCGCGTGTTGTGCTATCTGCTCGTTTCGGGCATGGCATTCGGCTTGCTGGCGATCTGTTATGAAGAACGACCCGCCGAACTGCTCTTTTGCTGGTGTTCCGGCGTCGCATACCAACAGATAAGCACCCGTTTTTACCAACTCGTGCAGAACCTCTGCGGCATCAACGACAAGACATCCCTCGGCTTTTTCTCCGCAAATCTCAGCTGGATTGACTGGCTCATTTACTTTGCCTATTACGCCGCCGTTTATTTCCTCTGTTTTTTAATCTTCCGCAAGCGCGACCGATTGGAATTGGACAGAGAAACTGCCATCAACGTGGCAACCATGTCCGCAATTACCGTACTTTTGGTGAATGGATTGGTATGCGTCGCGCGGGTATATGAAGAAGAGAGTATGGCGCTCAACATCATTCTTAAAATTTTCTGCATCCTCTTCGGAGTCATCATCCTCTTTGTGTGCGCGGGTATGCTCTCGCAGAGCAAGACCAGGCGGGACATGAACGTGATCAAATATATGTGGAAACAAGAGCAGCTCCAATTTGAACACGCAAAAGCCAACATAGACGTCATCAACGCCAAATGCCACGACTTGAAACACATGTTTGCCCGCCTTGAAAACAAACTCAACCGCACGGAGATCGAAGAGTTAAAAGAGGCGGTCGAATTTTATGATCGGAACATCAAGACGGACAATGAAATTTTAGACGTCATTCTGTGCGAAAAATCCATGGTCTGCGCGCGGGACGATATCCGCCTGACCTGCCTTGCCGACGGAAAGCTGCTCTCCTTCCTTTCTCCCGCACAAACCTATTCCCTGTTCGGCAATATGCTGGACAATGCCATCGAGGCGGTTCGCCGTCTGGAGGATAAAGAAAAGCGCATCATCTCTTTGACCGTGCGCGAATCGGAAAACGGCATAGAAATCGAAAGCGTGAATTACTGTTCGGAAGGGCAAGGAAAAAAACGCAGCCCGCAAGAAACGAGTAAACCCGACCGCAACAAGCACGGCTACGGCATCAAAAACATGAAATATATCGCAGAACAATACGGCGGCACGCTTTCCATAATGGAAGACAGCAGAACTTTTACTTTGCATATAGACCTGCCGACCCCGATCGATCCCGCCGCCGATAAAACTGAAGGGATCTGAATATATGGTTGTCTGCGACGATAATTGTTCCTTTCCGTCAACAAAATATTGTTTGTATATGAAAGATGCGCCCTGCAAGGAATCCTGCAGGGCGCATCTTTATAAAATATTGTTTTCATAATAAATGTTGAGTTGATGGAACTCTCTTCAACATTTATTGCATAAAAACCGATAAAACAACTGAAAATAAACAGAGAAAAATTTCAAAATATACAAGACCAATTCCCCAACTCGCTCTGCGAAAGCTATCAGAAGGAACAACAGAAGCTGCAAACCGAGATAGCCGCATTGGAGAAAAAGTTGCAGGAAGAGAGCAAGGACGAAGCCGACGTCGAGGAGTACATAAGGCGCATAAAGCTGTACGGCAAATGTCCCGAACTTACGAGGGAAATGTGCCTGCAGCTCATTGAGTTTATTACAATCGACGCAAAGACGGAACACAATAACCGCTGGCATCCTCCTGCACCCAGAAACATTCATATCTATTACAAACTGATAGATAAAGAACACGCAAACCCAAGCGAAAATAATCGTACATTCCTTTTTGTACACAATATAAAGAGTGCGGCGTCAACCTCGAAGTCATCATGCTTTGGGACGGACATTCTTCGGATAAAGACGTGGCTTCCTCCGCCGTGGACAGAGGCTATACCGATTACTCCCGAGAGTTCCTTTCGAAAGAAGCCTTAAAGGTCGATTACGAGGTTTGACCGAAAGAAAAAGTTTCCCCCACATTTTCCCCGCATTTTTCCCCACAATTTGCCCCACAACGCAGTCCGTCGTTCAAAAAGTAACCCTCCCGCCAAGCGGGAGGTTCTTCATTTTCGGGCACAGCCCTAGTTTACTAGACCGAGTGCAAAGCACTCATGGGACGACCTGCCAGTCGCTGCGCTTTTTACTTGCTACCCGTAAACGGGTCCTCAGGGTAGTCTATACTTAACTGCATGTTCTCTTTATCTTTTTTAGCTGATTTGCTATGTATTCCTTTATCACCTGAGTATTTTTGCCTGTCGTGTCGACATAATTTTATGGACACTTGCAAATGAAGGGACATAAAAAAGGCGCATGAATTCAGGTAACCCATACGCTTTTTGTTATTTCTTAATTTTGTAACGTAAAACCGATGTGATATCCACTTTATAGACAATATCAATCTCGCGCTCTTTGCCCGTATGCTTCGGATGCCCTCCTATAATGATACGGTCTATCAGTTCATAGCACATCTCGCGGGTCAGTTCGGGTGCTTCAAGGTATTTTTTAATATTTCGTATAAATTCATCCGCGCTCTGTATCGTGTTTTCCGTTTCGGTAAGTTTTGCTTCAAGTTCCGCTATTTCCGTTTCAAGCCTTTTCTGCTCTTCGGAATATCTTTGTATAAAGCCGATACAGATATCTTCGGGCATTTTACCTTTCAGCCTGTCCTCGTATGCGACCTGCATCAGGCGGGATAATTCCTCTGTACGTTTACGCTTTGTCTGCAAGTCCTTTTTCGCTCTTTTTATGGCTGTTTCCGCGACCTCGGCATTGTGCCGTATAAACTCTTGTTTCATCCTTTCTTCATCAAGCACGCTCCTCTGCGCCATCGTCCGTATATCGTCCAACACGATTTCTTCGATAGCCTTCCCCTGTATGAAATGCGAGAAACAGTACGATTTGCCTAACCGCGCATGATTTCCGCAGTTAAAGTTAAGCTCTACCTTGCCATTGCGGATGATTGACACCATCTTCATTTTTCCGCCGCAGTCCGCGCAGAACAAAAATCCCGACAGCGGATGCGTATATCCTTTTGTTTTCAACGGCAAAGACACTATAACATAACGGTTTGAAAAAAGGAATGACTTCAAATCGGGAAAAAACACGTACGATCCGACAAAATCCGAGGCGACCACGGAGCGAAACCGCATTCAGCCGACATGAAACCGAGGTAAACCATAACGACAAAAAACCGTATACCCGAAAAAAGGATATACGGTAAAAAGAAAGATATTCTGCGTGCGGGGAAAAGCGGAGCCGTCCGAAAGCGGTTCAGCGGGGCGGCTCCGTTCCCGCACGGTAGTTTTTTTCGTTGGGTTGTGTTGCGTTTGGTGAAACGGTTGAATAGGTAAAATAAAGCAGGCGCGCGACAGCGCGCCTGCGACGCTTGTCTGGCGGCGCGCAGCGCCGCCACTTGTCTATGACAAGCGCATCTCTAAGTGCCAAAACTCATTTAATTAAAATTTTACTCCGCAAATTTTCTGAAATTAACAGCTTACGCGAGGACCTCCTTATACACCTCATCGACGGTGACGGGCGGATAATGATAATCTGCCAATTTCAAAATGATATTGACCTTGAATTCCGCTTTTATATCATCACGCGCAGACCATGCCGCATATTTTGCTTTATCGTCTACAATCGCCTTGATGTCTTTCGCTAAATTCAAAAGGCTTTCCTCACCGTATTTTTC
>CALWCO010000038.1 GCA_944376455.1 uncultured Clostridia bacterium | reverse complement strand
ACCCTTTTGAAACGAAAAATTGAATTTGGTGGTGTAGCAATACTTGATAAAAAGTGTCCATAAAAATATGTGACAGTTTACAAATTAGACCGCTTCTCCCGTAACAAGTACGAGATGGCGATCCACCGCAAACACCTGAAAGACAACGGCGTTAAGATCCTCTCCGCGATGGAGAATATTCCGGAGACACCCGAAGGCATCTTGCTGGAAAGTTTGCTCGAAGGCATGAACCAATATTACAGCGAGGAATGTTTTTATGGACATAATATCTCAAAACAAAAAGAAGGAGAACACATCTCCTCCTTTTTTACACCTGCAACACTACCAGAAAGTATTTGCTACTTCTTTTCCGCGTCGACATTCGCATTTATTAAAGACATACATTTTTTGCATTTAACATCATAATGCCGTGGCTGACATAATCTGACTTATGCAACTGAGTACCAAAAGGACCGGCTTGTATTTCTGCTATATCGCCTAACTTGCAACACTTCATCCTATATATTTCCTATGTGCCATTTTTACATTGCTTTGCTTAACCATTGCGTATTTCAAGGTAGTGTCGATACGCTTAGAGCAAATACGCAAGGACTTGAAGCAGATTCAAGACGCATTCCGCTGCGGCTTAAAGCGGGAACAATTCGGGTGCATCACTTACCCGAAAAATTTTCAAGCAATGGCGGAATCATATCTGACCGTCTCTGAACAAATTCCGAAGCGATTGAAAACGGTGTTCGACGAATTGTATGTCAAAGCAAAGACGCAGAAAGCCTATGCCGCCGAACGCGGGGTGACAGAAAAGTACATTCAGATCCTCAACAAGCGGCTGCTGCTCTTTTTGCAGACAACTATGGCGGACGAATAGCTAAAAGCGCGCCGCTTATAACGGTACAAAACAGCAACGGTAAAACCGATGAAAGAAAGCTGTGCGCGGCGGGAAAAGCGGCAGCCGATCCCGAGCGGTTTAGCGGGACGGCTCCGCGGCCGCCGCGCTTTCGTTCGGGTTTGTTCTGTTTGTCCGTTTGGGCGTGCGCTTGGCTTCGGCGCCCGCGAGCGCAGCGAGCGGGTGACGGTGCGGCGTCAGCCGCACCGTCAGCTTTGCCGCCGACTTGTATATAAGCCAAGCGCACGCCTTACTGCCATTTGCAAACATTATTCCTTCAGCCTATTCTTTAGCGCAAGCTCTATTTTATCGGCGCAACACTTTTTTTGCTTCCCGTTTTCATCGTTATTTTCTCCTTATTTTTTTGTTTTTTTAAGATTTGTTTGCCGCGACATTGTTTTATGTCTTGATCGGACGCCTTATCTGTGATATTGCCGATCAGAAATGTCCGTCCGGTTCAAAAGTCCCGCCGTTGATAAGTCCGCCGGAACTCCCCCCGGAGCTGTCCTGGGAACTCCCCCCGGAGCTGTCCTCCGACGAAGAAACGTCGGAGGAATCCTCTGTGCCGGGAGAAGAAATGGTCGGAGCATGACTGTCTCCGCCCCCGGTCTGTCCATTGTACGCGCAACCGGTCATAAGCAGCACCGGTACCGCCAGAAAGAGGGACAAAGATAAGAACACTACCGCCCGTTTGAAGAAATTTTTCATTCTTCCGCTCCAAATTCGATCCAATTGCCCGTAAGGTCGTATTCTCCGTTCATTCCGTTATAATTGGAAGTGACGATTACGTCCGCAACCTTTTGCAAGGTTATTTCCGCAGGCTCAAAAATTTTCTTTTCCATACCTTCAGTCTCCTTAAAACTCTTTCTCTTTTCCCCTTGCCGCACGATATTCCGATTATCTGTCCGACCGGGGATTTGGAAGGGATACTTTATTATACTATTCACCCAGCTTTGCCGCCATGGCGATGCCGAGTTTCATGTCCGTGATGTCTTCCACTACGGTGAAGAGCGTCAGTGCGTTGTTGTTTGCGTTTCCTACCGCAAAGGAAATATCAATTTGAATGCGGATGCTTTCTCCCGGCCGCAGAACGATCTCAACCCCCTCATCGCCCGCCTCGACCGTATTGGAGGCATTGACCTGATTGACGCGCAAATGAATTTCATTCTCGCCAAAATTCTCCAGGTTATAAATGAAGGAATGCTCCACACCCAGCTTCACAGCGCCTGTGCCCATTCTCGTCGCCAGACGGAACTGCAATCCCGCCTGGAGAGTATGTTTCCCGGGGTCGGAGCCGGTGCCGTCATAGGACAGAATGCTGCCCATCAGTTCGTCACCCGCCTCGGAACCGCCGATCTCCGTCGACAGTGCCGCCGTGCGGGAGAACTCTGCCTGCAACGCCGTGTCCTTAAGGTCGCCGTGCATCTGCGGTTTTCTGGAACCCTGCTCGTTGCCGCAATCATAAATATTGTAACCCATCGGCAGGGACATCTGCGACACCTCCAGAACCACGGGATATGACGGGAACTGCCAGGAACCGATCTTTGCAACGCCGATAAAGTTCCCGCTCGTGTCATAGACATTGATGTTGGTAATTGCCTTGCTGTGCGTTTCGAAATCGGAATCCTGCAACACGGCACCCGCTTCCTTGGTGATCTTCGTCGCGCCGCCTGCAAATTTCAGCAGGGAATCCTGATGAATGGAGTGCTCCGCTTTCAGCTCCCCGCCTTTGGTGAAGGAATAACTCTCGCCCTTGAAATCAAAGGAATATGTATTATTTCCTTCATAGGTATAGCCCGCCGTCAGTTTGCCGTCCGTCTGCAATGCAGGCAGAGCATATTTATAGGAACGGGTACTGCCCTGGATGTATTTCATTGCCGTGAATATACCCGGCTCGGTGTCCGTGGGCATTTGCGTAATCGACCACATCGTTCCCTCGTCCTCATAATGCGTGTCGTCCCAACCGGTGATGTTTGCCGAGGTTTCCAACTCCAGATAGTCAAGGTTGCAACCCTTGCCGTTGCTTGAAAAATCGAACGTGATCGTGGTCTCGCCGGCATAGATGGCAACTTCGAATTCAATCACCGCAAAATGGAAATAAGTTTCATTCGCTTCCCCGACGGCATTCCCCGCGGAATCGGTGTATCCCCCGACGAGAATGTCGGCGTTCGGATAATCGATCGTCTTGTCCGTCAGATCAACGGTGCTGTATACCGTATCGCCTTGAGCATTCGTTCCCGTCGAGCGAATTTTGAAGTTGTTGGCCAGTACATACGGATTGGTCTTACCGTCATGCGCAGACAAATTGGCGCGCGCTTTCACCATATACGTTTTATCCGATGTAAACGTGAAATTGATGTTCGCTCCGTTCGTCCATGCGTCGTTGAGGTTCCGCGTGCAGAGTTTGTTGCTCAGACGGAAGTCAAACGCCAGATTGTTGACTTCGTTGAATTCGTTCTTCCACGCGTCGCTGTTCGTACCCTGCAAATTGATGTCCGCATTCTCCGCTTCCATACGCGTTATCTTCGTGGCACCGCCGCTTGTATAGGCAGGATCCTCTTCCGGAATCTCTTCCTCTTCCCGCAACGGCGGATCGGGTATTTCGTAATCGTAATCATAATCGAATCCGTAATCGGGCCGCTCATCCGGCACATAGGCGTCTTCAAACGTCGCGTCGGCGATCGTCCCGTCCCCGGAAGAATCCTGTCCCGACGAAGACGAACCGGACGAATCGGACGACGAAGACGAACCCGGATTCCCGTTGCACGCCGCCGCTCCGAACAGAAGGGACGCCGCCAACAGCAACATCATCAGCACCGATAAAAACCGTCCTGTTCTGCTTTTCCTTTTTTGCATGTGTTTTCCTCTCCTTTTTTTTGAGTGTTACCCCGGCACGGATCAAACCGATTTTTGTTTCGGAATCACAAAAAAAGCGAATTTTTTCCATGCTTTGTGCTTTAGTATAGCATACCCCCCTGCGTCAATTACAAAAAGTATTCATTAATATTGCAAATATTCCATTTTCCTTTTTTTTGGCAAAAAACGCCTTTGTTTTTACATTTAACAAAGAAAATCATGATGTCCGCAAAAGGAAAAAAGCCGCAAAATTTTCGCAAAAAGAAAGAACGCCGCAAACGAACGAAAATGTTCGTTTGCGGCGTTCAGTGTTTTTGGTGGACCAGTCGGGACTTGCACCCGAGTCTTAACGGCTTTGAGTGGATTTTCTACATGCTTAGTCCGTCTTTTATCCCTTTTCCGTCGTTTCGGCGAACAAACCCGACGGAACGTGAGCCGCAAAATACAGCCTGCCTGCCGCGGCAAAAACAAACAGACCGTTCCCTATCTCAAATGATGCCCGCCGCACGGCGATAGGAACCGCACGGAAGACATACGCTAATTAAGCAGCGTAAGCGAGACGATGATTGTCTGCATTTAAATTTAAGATTTCCGTTTTAACGAAGCCGAGCCTTCGGCATGCTTACCGCACCCGCCGCCGCCAATCGAATCTGAGAACTGGCCCGTATCGGGAGAATTATTATAACACGCTTTCGCGCTTTTGTCCACTGTATGCGGCAAAAAATTTGCCTTCTCCCGTAAAAAAATAATGGGATTTTTTACAATTTTCAAGCTTTTTTCTTCTTTTTTCCCGCCGTGCGATGTTCTTCGCCCGACAGAAGTCTGCGTATATTCAGCCGATGCGCATACCATGTGAGCACGTTCAAAATCAGTATGAGCACGAACAGCGAAATAACATAGGGGTTATTCAGGTAGCCCTGCGGCGCGTAATTGAGGTAAAACACCGTCGCCTGCCAGATGGAAAAGCCCGTCACGCCGAGGAGCGAACCCATCGAGCCCCAGTTGGAAAATTTGATGTACAATACGACCAGAATCAATGCGGCAAAACCGACGGCGAGGAAGTAGGGCTGTTCGCAACCCATGCAAAGCCAGAAGAGGCCGAGCGTGGAAGCAATGCCCTTGCCCCCCTTGAAGCGCATGAAGCAGGGAAAGATGTGTCCGATGATGACGCACACGCCGCAAAGGTAACGCGTGAAGTCGCTGACAAGGACATGGGTGCCTTCAAAATAGAAATTACGGAAGATGAAATAGCTGATTACCGCGGGAATACCGCCCTTGAAGGCGTCGAGAAGAAAGGTCACGAGACCGATCTTCCAGCCGAAAGTGCGGAACATATTCATGGTGCCGGGGTTGCCGCTGCCCTCCTTGCGGATGTCATGGTGCTTGAGTTTTGAAACGAGGGTGGCGAAATTGATGCTGCCGATGATGTAACAGATGACGGCCATCAGCACAAACCAATACCACAGTTGCGAAAGCGGAAGTTCGCTCATAACTTTTACACTCCCTCCTCTTCTTTTTTCTGCCGTAAAACGAGGCGAATGGGCGTACCCGTAAAGTCATATGCCTTGCGGATGACGTTTTCCAGATAACGCTCGTAAGAAAAGTGCATGAGCGTTTCGTCGTTCACGAAAAAGACAAACGTGGGCGGGACGGCATTGGCCTGGGTCGTATAGAAAATGCGCAACCGCCTGCCGTTATAAGAGGGCGGCTCGTTGACGCGCACGGCGTCCATGATCAGGTCATTGAGCTCGCCGATGGACACCCGACGCGTGGAATTGGCATATACCATGTCCGCGATTTCGAGAATTTTCTCGGCGCGTTGTCCCGTCTTGGCGGAGATGTACACCGACTTGAAATAGCTCATGAATTTCAGGTCTTCCGAAAGTTTTTCCTCAAAGCGGTTGATGGTGTTGGTGTCCTTTTCCACGAGGTCCCACTTGTTCATCGCGATGACGGAAGGCTTCCCCTGTTCGTGGACATAACCGATGATTTTTGTATCCTGTTCGGTGATCCCTTCGCTCGCATCGACGACCAGAACGCATACGTCCGCCCGACGGACGGCGTCGAAGGCACGCAGGACGGAGTAATATTCCACATCGTCCTCCACGCTCCGTTTGCGGCGGATACCCGCCGTGTCGATGATCGTGTAGCTCCTGCCGTTCTTTTCCAGACGGGTGTCGACGGCGTCGCGCGTGGTGCCCGCCACGGAAGTGACGATGGAACGCTCACTGCCCAAAAGGCGGTTGACGAGAGAAGATTTGCCTGCATTCGGCTTGCCGACGATGGCGATTTTCAGAGAATCGTCCTCGGTGTTTTCCCCTTCGCCCAAATAAGAAAGCGCTTCGTCGAGTACGTCGCCGATGCCCTGCGAATGCTCCGCGGACACCGCAAACGGCTCGCCCAAACCCAGAGCATAAAAATCAAAGAGCTTTTCCTGCGAATAATCGTCGATCTTATTGACGACGAGCACGACGGGTTTTTTGCTGCGGCGGAGTTTTTCCGCCACGTCATAATCGGAGGAAGTCAGCCCTTCCTTCCCGTCCGTGAAGAACAAAATGACGTCCGCCGTTTCGATGGCGATCTCCGCCTGGCGCGCGATGTGCTGCCACATATTGTCCTGGCTCTTCAATTCAATGCCGCCCGTATCGACGACGGTGAATTTACGCCCCTGCCATTCGGCGTCGGCATACAGCCGGTCGCGCGTAACGCCCGGGCGGTCTTCGGTAATGGATACTTTTCTGCCGACGACCTTATTGAAAAACGTGCTCTTGCCCACGTTCGGTCTGCCGACAATGGCGATCAGCGGGTTTGCCATGAACGTTTCTCCTCCTTTGTTCATTCTGTATTACCCGTATATTATACTCTAACCACGGGAATTTGTAAAGAAAAATCGCCCGTTTTTTCCTCATCTTCCCTATTTCGGAGAGAGAAAAGACGGGGCGGCGGGAATTTTCCCGCCGCCCCGTCTTTTTTATCTTTTTTGTTACATTACAGCATCAGGAAACCGAAAATGGCGCCGAGAATGTAGAGCACGAGCGCGATGAAATAGAGATATTTCATCCAGCGCGGTTTGCCGCTGCAGAAATCCCACGCGGGCCAGGCGATGGCGATCAGCATGAGAATGCTTGCGACCTTGGTGAGAATGGAAGAAACCTCTTCAAGATTGCACAAATTCAGAATGCCGCCGACCAATACCATCAAAGCGGAAACGACCATGCCGATGTAGGAAAGCGCGCGCAGAATGGTCGTTTTATTGATCACTACCGTGCTCCTGTGCACCGTCGTCTTTCTTTGGTTGGAATTCTTGTTGTTTGCCATAGTTATGTACCTCCGTTTATATAATTTTATTTTTTTCTTCGATCCATATTCCCGCCGTTTCATCTCCGTCGGGGACGAGCAGACGGACAAAAACTTTCTCGTCCTCTTCGGCGGATACGTTCTTTCCGGCATAATCGGCGGCAAACGGCAATTGCCGTCTGCCCCTGTCGGCAATGACGAGAAACTGTATGCGGCTCGGCCGTCCGAGCGCAAGTACGGCGGAAATGGCCGCGCGTACCGTCCTGCCCGTTTGAAATACGTCGTCGCACAAAACAACGCATTTGCCGTCCACAGAAAAATCAATGAGCGTGAGATTCTGTTCCATATTTCCGCCGCGTAAGAGATCGTCGCGGTACAGCGTGATGTCCAACGCACCTGTCGGCGGGCAAACACCCTCGATGCGTGCCAATTCGCGCCGCAATCGTTCCGCCACGGCGACGCCGCTGCGCTGAATGCCCAGCAAAACGACATTCTCCGTGCCGTCGTTCCGCTCGATCACTTCATGCGCCAGGCGGACAAACATTCTGTTCAGTTTTTCACCGTCGCATATTTGTTTCATAGACTATCCTCTGTATCGTGCACACCGCAAAATACGGACATGCCGCCTTCCGATTCTCGATTTCCCTTTTCCTCCCGCAGTTCCCTTTGCGTTCCCTCCCGTCTCTCGAGAAGGGAGAGGACGTCCCGAAAATAGTCGGGCAACGGCGCTTCAAAGGTCATTTCCGCGCCCGTGCGGGGATGGCGCAAGACGAGCTTGCAGGCGTGCAAAAGCTGACCGTGCAGGTCAAATTTATTCTTTTGATTCTTGTAACCGTATACGGGATCGCCCACGACGGGGTGGGAGATGTACTGTGCGTGCACGCGGATCTGATGGGTTCTGCCCGTATGCAGAGAGAATTCACAGAGCGTGTAACCGCTCTTTTCAAAGCGCTCGACCACGCGATAATCGGTGCGGGCGAACTTACCCTTGCCGGCGGGCAACGCCGCCATTTTCAGTCGGTCGGAAGGATTCCGACCGATATCGGTGACGATCGTCCCCTCGTTTTGCGGGACAATGCCTTCAAGCAACGCCAGATAAATGCGATGGCAGGTCTTTTCGGCGATCTGACGGGAAAGCTCCACGTGCGCCCTGTCGTTTTTGGCGACGACGAGCAAGCCCGACGTGTCCTTGTCGATGCGGTGCACGATCCCGGGGCGAATGACGCCGTTGATGCCGCTGAGAGAATCGAGATGGAAGAGAAGGGCGTTGACGAGCGTGCCCGACGTGTTGCCGTTGCCCGCATGGACGGTCATGCCCTGCGCCTTGTTGACGACGGCAATGTCCTCGTCCTGATAGACGATGTCGACGGGAATATCCTCGGGACGGGCGGCCAGCGAAACGGGTTCGGGCATGCACAGCGTTACCGCCGCGCCCTTGGCGAGCGGTTCCCCCGCCTTGGCTTTATGCCCTTCAACAAGGACATGCCCCTCGTCGATCAGCTTTTTAATGGCCGAACGGGTCATGTCTTCACAGTTTGCCGTCAGAAAGACATCCAGACGGCGGCAGGGCTCTTCCGCGATGAAAAATAATTCACGCATCGCCGAAGCTCCTCAATCCTTCTTTTCGTCCTCGTCGGATGGCAAGGCCTTTTTCGTTTTCTTGCGGCCGATGAGCGGGAACAGGGATTCGTCCCCGACAAAGAGGATACAGAAAATGAGCAAAATGAGCCCGATCGTGGAGAAATAATCGGCGAAATTGCAGACGCCGAAACCGATGCTGCTGATGTCCATGAAATCGCGCACACCGTCAGCGACAAATACGCGGTCAATGAAGTTGCCGAGCGCGCCCGATGCCGACAGGCAAAGGAAGAAACGGTGCGGATTGAAGATCTTGGGCAGTCGCCACGCAAAGACCAAAAACGCAATCACGATCACGGGCGTGAGCCAGGTGATGATGCCCATTAAAACCCGATTGTCCGAAAAGGAGCCGAACGCCGCACCCGTGTTGTAAATGAGCGTCAGATCCAACAGGCCCGGAATGACCTCCACGGGGGTATGGCCCAAAACGCCGAAATAGATTTCTGCCATGGCCTTGGTGACAAGGTCGATTACGATCCCGACGAAAAAGACCAACAGCCCGATCAGGAAAAATTCGTTGTCCCGCCGTAATTTTCCGTTTTCGTCATAAAACTTTTCAGCACCCGACGCAAATTCCGTCGACTCCCTTTTTTGTGCGGATCTTTTATTCTTCTCCATCGTCCATTAACCCCAATTCTCTGCAAATATTTTCCAGCTTTAACCCCTTATCGGGATTGAGCACTTTTTCCATGTCGAGCTCCCCTTCCCCGCCCGTTTCCAAAGCCTCGTCGAGTTTGGAAATATACGAACCGAAATTTTTCACGTCTTCTTCGTCGGAATATTTTTCGGCCAGGGCATCGGCGAGCGAACGGCAACGTTCCGCCAAACGATAGATCCCCTCGCGGCGATCCCGCGCATAGGCATCCGCGGAAGAGCGGATTTCTTTTCCCGTCTTTTCGGCGGTGATGATGGCGTCGGCGACGCTCGAACGGTCGCGCTCCAACAGGGACAGCCTGGCGGAAAGATCACGGTTCTCCTCCGTCAATTCATTGATGCGACGACGCAAAGCGGAAAGTGCGTTTTCATATTCCGTCTCCATGCGTGCCACAATCTTTTTCACCTTTTCCGCTGTATAGATCTTAAACATCGTTTGCCGAACCCCTCAGCTGCTCCATGAGTTTATCTTTGAGCGCGAGCAGCGCCTCGCTCAGATCGACTTTATACAAATGCGGCAGGGCGTTGCGGGTGTATTCCTCCCAGAACGTCGCCGTCTGCGTGGCGGCATATGCCGCCACGTCCTGCAACGCGGGAAAATCGTACAGCCGCTTTCCCTTTTCGATCACGGGAATCAGAAGAGGACGCAAAGCGTAATTTTCCAGCGTGAGCGTCTTCCAGCGATCGACGGGATGCCGAATGGTCAAAGGCGCATTCTCGTCGAAGGTTTCGCTGCGGAGCGCGATCAGATCGGCGATCGCCTTGCCGCTCGTTTTGTCCGTGATGCGGTATACCTGCTTGAACCCCGGATTGGTGATCTTGGCGGTATTGTCCGAAAGTTTGATCTTGGGGATTTCTTTCCCCCCTTCATACACCGCCGCGAGCTTGTACACGCCGCCGAGGGCGGGCATATCCTCGCTGGTGATGAGTTTTGTCCCGACGCCCCACACGTCGATCTTGGCGCCCTGCGATTTCAAGGACTCGATGGAATTTTCATCGAGATCGCCCGAAGCGCAGATGACGGTATTTTCAAACCCCGCCGCATCCAGCATCTGACGGGCCTTTTTGGACAGGTAAGCAAGGTCTCCGCTGTCCAAACGGATGCCTTTGGGCTCATGACCCTTTTCCCGCAGATAGCGGAACGTCCTGATGGCGTTGGGCACGCCGCTGCGGAGCGTGTCGTACGTATCCACGAGCAGGAGACAATTTTCGGGAAAGGCGTCGGCATAGGCCTTGAACGCCTCGTATTCGGACGGAAAATTCATGACCCAGCTGTGCGCCATGGTCCCCGACAGCGGAACGGAAAACATCTCGCCCGCCAGCACGTTGGAAGTCGAGCCGCAACCGCCGATGACCGCGGCGCGAGCGCCGTATATGCCCGCATCGGGGCCTTGCGCGCGGCGCAAGCCGAACTCCATGACACTGTCGCCCTGTGCCGCACGGCAGATCTTGGCGGCCTTGGTGGCGATGAGCGTCTGATGATTGATGATGTTCAGAAGAGCCGTTTCCAAAAACTGCGCTTGGATGACGGGCGCGCGCACCGTCAGAATGGGCTCGCCCGGAAAGACGGGCTCGCCCTCGCGCACGGCGTAAATATCGCCCGTAAAACGCATGTTTTTGAGATAAGCCAAAAACTCCTCGTCAAAGAGGCGCAAACTGCGAAGATAGGCGACGTCCTCGTCCGTCAGGTGCAGGTTTTCCACGTATTCTATCGCCTGCTGCAGACCCGCCGCAAGGGAATACGTGATGAGACTGTTCTGACGGAAGAAAATGTCGAAAACCGCCGTCTGTTCGTGACGCTTCTGCTTGAAAAAGCCGTATCCCATGGTCAATTCGTAAAGATCGGTCAGCAATGTCAGGTTGCGCATATCGTCCCTCCGTTTTTTCTCTCGTTCTCTCTGCTTCTTTCCGCTTCTTGCGTCTGTTTTTTATCCGACCAATCTTTTATCCGAACGCGTTTGCGGCGCGGATAACAAAGAAAGACATATCTGCAATGACTATCGGCTTTTGCCGACAGGTATATCCTTTTTCGGCGTCCGTTTCTCTTTCGACGTTACGTCCTGCGGGCCGAAGAGCCCCTCTGCCTCTTTAAGCCTTGTGGCATAGTTGATGGGCGTATAGCAAGGTTCGTCGCCTTTGCCGGCAGGCAAAAACCGAGAGACGACATAGGGATCGCCCTTTGCCGAGCCGAAAAACTTCCCTTCGCGCACTTTGTTGACGACGAGCGCGCCGATGACGATGGCAAGCCCGAGCGCGATGAGGACATATGCCCCCACCAGCGAGGAATTGATGTCCACGCCGTTGCCGTACTGATAGGTCGGGTCGCGCAACGGTTCCATGATGGAGCGCACCAGGCCGTAAAAGGCGAAGAACAGGCCCGTGATCACCCCGTTGGGTTTTTTCACCATTTTCCAGGCGAACGTGAAGAGTACGATGAACCAAATGAAATTGATGAAACTCTCATAGAAGAAGAAAGCATAGTGCCACTGCCCGTCGCTTTCGATGAATACGGAGAAGGGGAAAAATTGCAGGGCGGGATTTTCGACCACGCCGCCGTATACTTCCTGATTGAAATAATTCCCCCATCTGCCGATGGCCTGTGCGAGCGCGAAACAGGGCGCGATGCAATCGGTGATGCGGAAGAAATTCCATTTTTTGATCAGGCACAAAACGATTGCGCCGATGACGCCGCCGAGCATGCCGCCCATGATGGACAGACCGCCCTCCCGCATCGAGTTGAAATCCAACCATTTCTCCACGGGAAGTCCTTCACTGACGCATGAATACAGCCGCGCGCCGAGAATGGCACAGGGCACGCACACGATGAAGCACAGCAAAACGACGTCCGTGGAGACGTTGCGGCGGTGCATCAAAAGCATCGTGAAAGCGGTTGCCACCGCAATGCCGAGTACGATGCAGACGGCGTAATAATAAATTTCAAACCCGTCCCCGAAGGGCAACACAAATGCCTTGTAGACAGGGGTCTCATATCCGAGAAGACCAGTCATATCCATGAAACTCCTCTGCCGTCAACGCCGTAAAAACGGCGTTTCCGCTCCTTAAAAAAAGCGACGGCGATAATAATAAAATTATTATCCGCCCGTTATTATCATCCAAACGGATACAAAAAACATTATAACAGAAAAAAGCCCTGCCGTCAAGGCGGCGAGAGCTTTTTTTCGCAATTCTTTGTTTCCGCGCGCATTCGGGACGTTTCGCGCGCATAAGACGCATTTCGGCAGGCATTGTCATTCGATGCGCAATCGAAGCCCCTTCACCGCATTGATCGCGGGGATCAACAGGAAGACCAACGCATAATTGACCGCCGAAACGACCGTGGAAAAGGCGATTTTTCCGCCAAGATACACCCCGAACGCCGTGGTGTATTCCCGCCCCGCATAGGCGACGTATTTCACATAGAGATAATTGGAATACGCACCCAATCCGCAAGTGACGAAAAGATACATCAAAAGCACGGATATGAGTGCCTTGACATACACCCCGCCGCGAAAGGAAAAATGCAGATTGGTCATGACCATGCCCGGGATAAAGGCAAAAAGCCCCGAGCAAATGCCCGTCAGCGGCCAGTACATGCCTGACGTGGCGGGCAACAGAAAGGCGACGATGTCGCCGAAAAAACAGACCGCAAAGCCCATCAACGGGCCGAAAAACGTTCCTGTGAAGAACGCAACGAGATAAGTGAAAGTGATTTTCAGACTCTCGGTGACGTCGAGGGAAAAGATGTTGGCGAGAACGGCAAGGGCGATGAAAATGCCCAGATATGCCGTCTTTTTCCCGACAGACAGTTCCAGAAAATACCTGGAAAAAAACGCGCGCTTGACCTTTTCGAGAAACATAAAAAACCTCCGATAAAATTCAAGAGGTCCGAGAATAATGTGCCTTGCGGCAAAAAATTTTATTGACGGACGCACCGCCCGCACCGCAGGAAAGAATGCAAAGATTTTTCTTTCCTTTCGTCCATTGACAACGTCCCGTTCAATGGCACTTGACGCGCAGACAGTTACTTCGAATTTGGTTACAGTATAACACGCTTTTCTTCTTTTCGCAAGCAAAATCCCCCGATTTCCGCATAAATTTTTATACATGAAAGAAAATAAGCGTATGGGACTTATCTTTATCCGTACCGCCATCACTTATGTTGCCCTGCTCCTCATCCTGCGGCTGATGGGCAAGCGGCAAATCGGGGAAATGCAACCCTTCGAACTGGTCATCACCCTGCTCATCGCCGAACTGGCCTGCATTCCCATGGCGGACACATCCATTCCCCTGCTCTACGGCATCGTTTCCATCGTCACCATATATCTCCTGCATCAGATCGTATGTTTGATCGACCTGTATTGCCCGCCGCTCAAATATATCGTCAGCGGCAAGCCGAGCATCGTCATCAATAAGGACGGCATCGACGAATATCAGCTCAAAAAGAACAGTCTGGACGTATCCGACCTGATGGAATCCCTGCGCACGGCGGGATATTTCTCCCTTTCGGCGGTGGAATACGCCCTGTACGAGGCGAACGGGTCCTTTTCCGCCCTGCCGCGGGAGGGATATGAAGCCGAACAGACCTCCTTGCCGCTGCTCATCGCCGACAAAGGAAAATATAACATGAAAAACGTCGAACTTACGGGCATACCCACCTCCTTTTTTGAAGATATGCTCCGTAAACGGGGAATAAAAAATGTTAAAAAGGTACTCGCACTGACCATCGACGGAACGGGGAAAGTGTATTTACAGGAACACGGGAAAAAGCGCAAGATCTTCTCTGTCGAACTGCCGGAGGGAAAGAAATGGTAAAGACGATTTTAAGCATCTTGCTCTCTTTTCTGCTCATCGTCGGTGCGGCGGTGTTCGAGGGATGGTATGTAAAAAAGACTTTTGATGACTTTTCGACGCAACTGGAGACGCTCTACGAAAAGATCGAAGAAGAGAGCGCCACGCGCGGCGATGCAGAAGCCGTGCGATTGTCCTGGAACGACAAGAAGAAATCTTTGCACGTCTGGATCCCGCACAACGACATCTCTTACATCGATTACTGGCTGAGCGAAGGACTGAGCCTGACGGAAACGGGCAACTATGACGATGCACGCGGAAAAATAGAAGTGTTGCTGGAGATATGCCGAAACATTCCCGCCTCTTACTCTTTTTCGTTCGAAAATATCTTTTAATCGCAGGCATGCCTGCTTTCAAAAAGAAAAACGTCCGCGCCGAAGGATACCCTTCGGCGCGGACATTTTATGCCGTTATGCCGATATAATCGTATGATGCGGACGTTTTACTCGGTGCGCAAAGCTATGACGGGATCCTTTTTGGCCGCCGCCCTTGCGGGGAACAGTCCCGAAACCATGGTCAGGACAAAGGAAACGCAAATCATGACGATCGCCTGCCACCACGGGAGGGACACGAGCGAATAGATGCCCGTCAGCCCGCCGAGGATGATGTTGAACGGCAAGGAAATGAGATAGGTAATCCCCACGCCCAGAGCGCCCGCCAGCAAGCCGATGATGAACGTTTCGGCGTTGAACAGGTTGCTTACGTCCCGTTTGCGCGCGCCGAGCGAACGCAGAACGCCGATCTCCTTGGTGCGTTCCACCACCGAAACATAGGTGATGACGCCGATCATGACCGACGAAACCACAAGGGAAATGGACGTGAACGCCACAAGTCCGTATGTCACGATGTCGATCATCGTATTGATGATGGCAATGATCAGTTCGAGCGAATCGGTGTATGTGATGTTTTCATGCTCTTCTTCGGTGAGCGTTATTTCCTTATTCTGCAACGTACTGAAATAGGTGAGCGTCCCCTCGTCGTTCCATTTGTCGAGATAGTCGGTGACGAGGTTTTTGGAATCGAAACTGACGGGATAGAGATAGAGCGTATTGGGTATCTCCTCGCCGCCGAGATTGCGCAAAGTGAGCGTCTTGTAGTCCTGCATTCCCATGCCTTCGCCGCCCGACGCACCGCCTGCCGCACTGCCCATGCCGCCCATCATGGACATAAAGAAAGAATATTGAGAGTTGAGTCCGGCAAAGGCAAACACGTTCTCATAGAGTACGCCGTCATAGACATATTCATACTCATACCCGACGCCCGTCTTGATGGTCACGGTCACATCCGGATCGTCGGTTGCCATGGTATAGTACCCGCTGTAAAAGCCGCCCTCTTCGCTCTCCCCCGCCGCCAATGCGATGGCGGAGTCCTTGTTCTGCTCCACGGCATACTCGGCGAGCGCCTGCGTATAATATACGCCCGACTGCAGGCAACCGTAAGAGATCGTCGCCTTGGGACGGAGCACGCCCACGACGGTCAGCTCCAGACTGCCCTCTTCGGAAAGGTCTTCCGCATACGGAGAATACATATAACTGCAATAATTATTGTGAATGGGATCGGGAATATTGCGCGAATAGATACTGTCGTTGGGATACCAGGTGAATTTTTTACCCATGATCTCTTCGGGGGTGAAGGAATCGACGACGAGACTCTCGTCGTAATCGGGATGATCGGTCGCCTCATAGGCATAGTTCATAAATTCGTCCTGCGTGATGTATCCCAGCTGTGCCAAAGTGAGGTCCGTGGCTTCGCTCTCGGCGTTGAGTACGATCATAATCTCGTTTGCCGCCGTGGCCACTTTGCCGCCGAGAAGATCATACTGCGAAAGGATGTATTCCTCGCTGTCGGGCGCCTGCGCAAAGATGTCCGTGAACATGGAAATATATTCGACAAAATCTTTATAATCGGTGTGGCCCAACACGCTGGTGTACAGCGTCTGTATGGCGGCGACGGACATTTCGCGTTTCACTTCCTTGCCCTGTTCGTCGGTGTAGGTGAAATCGGTATAAATGCTGTGCAAGACGTCGATGCCGTAATCGACCGTCATGGCGGCATAGTACTCTTCGGGCATGGAGCGCACATAATCCACATATTCCGCCGTTATGTTGTTATTCACGAGCATGCTGGCCATGTCTTCCCCCATTTCCGCAAGGGATTTGACATACGAATCGATATAGACCAGACCGTCGTCCGCATGCTCGACGGTTTCCTTTCCGTCAAGCTCGTTCATGGCGTCGGTGAGCGCGTCGATGTTATAGCCCGTTTCCCGTATGGCGATGGGGTTGCCGGAGAGCATATCGTCCTGCATGCTGACGATGTAGCCTCGGATGCCCGCGCTCAGCGCAAGCACGAGACAGACGCCGATGATGCCGATGCTGCCCGCGACCGCCGTGACCGCCGTGCGGCCTTTCTTGCTCCATAAATTCTTCGCCGACAGCGCAAGAGACGTCGCAAAGGACATGTTCGTCTTGCGCTCTTTTTCCGCGGCGTCCCGTGATTTCGCGGCAAGATATTGCCCGATCTGTTTTTCCGAATACCCCGCGGCGCGCAGGCGTCCCGCCATCGCCGCCCGTTCCTGTGCGGCGTTGTACGGATTGCTGTCCTCCACGACCCTTCCGTCGAGAAGGCGCACGATGCGCGTGGAATACTGCATGGCGAGATCGGGATTGTGCGTGACCATGATGACCAGTTTGTCGCGCGCAATCTCTTTGATCAGTTCCATGATCTGCACGGAAGTATGCGTGTCGAGCGCGCCCGTCGGTTCGTCGGCCAGCAGGATCTCGGGATCGTTGACCAGTGCTCGGGCGATGGCAACGCGCTGCATCTGACCGCCCGAAAGCTGGTTGGGATACTTTTTCAGCTGGCTTCCGAGCCCCACGCGCTTCAATGCCTGCACCGCTTTCTTTTTGCGCTCGGACGCGGACATGCCCCCAATCGTTAAGGCAAGTTCGACGTTGCCCAGAATGGTCTGATGGGGAATGAGATTATAGCTTTGAAAGACAAACCCGATGCGATGGTTGCGGTAAGAATCCCAATCCCCGTCCTTATAGGACTTGGTGGATTTCCCGCGGATGATCAGATCGCCGTCCGTGTAATGATCGAGTCCGCCGATGATGTTCAAAAGGGTCGTCTTGCCGCAACCCGAGGGGCCAAGAACGGACACGAACTCGTTGCGCCGAAACTCCAAGGACACGCCGCGCAAGGCGTGTACGGTGCTGTCCGCAACGATATAATCTTTTTTAATGTTTACCAATTTTAACATAACCAATTTACTCCTGTTTTCTCACTCTT
>CALWCO010000037.1 GCA_944376455.1 uncultured Clostridia bacterium | reverse complement strand
TCTATGCTTCTTTTTTTGTTGCAATTCAAAAAAAATGTTGAAGCGAGTTCCCTCACCCCAACATTTATTATAGAACCTTTTTCTGTTGCATACGTCATACCGATCAAAACGGCAATCAGCGATCGATCAGATCGGTGAAGAATTCCGCGTAATCGGTGCGTTTTTTCGCCGTGAAATCGATCGCCGCACGAGGATGACGGTTGAGCATGCCCGTGAGCATATACTGCACGTCGTACCCCCACACGACGCCCTGTTCTTTGAGCGGCAACATCTCTTTTTCAATAAATTTCAGAACGGGCAGTAATTTATAAGAAGGGTTTTTCAGAAATCCGAGCATCAGTTCGAGCGCACAGTTGCCCGCGCCGCGACCCATGGAAGAAACTGTGGCGTCTACATAATCCACGCCCCGCGCGATACATTCGATGCTGTTGGCAAAAGCCAGGTTCTGGTTGTTGTGCGCGTGAATACCGATGAACTTCCCGTATTTTTCGCCGTATTCAAGGTATTTATCGGCGAGAACGCGGATTTCCTCGGGATAGAACGAACCGTAGCTGTCCACGATATAGATCCCGTCCACGGGCGATTTGCCGAGCATATCGAGCGCGATGGAAATTTCTTTTTCCGTCGCCGTGGATACCGCCATGATGTTGCAGGCCGTCTGATAGCCCATCTTATGACAATGCTCGATCATCTCGATGGCCGAGGGAATGGCGGTGATGTAGGTGGCGATGCGGTACATGTCCACGGGACTGTTGGCTTTTTCGCCGATGTCCCGCCGATAATTGGTTCGCCCCTCGTCCGCCATACAAGCAATTTTCATACCCGTCTGATTGTCTCCCACGACGGCAAAAATATCGTCCTCTTTGCAGAACTTCCATTTGCCGAATTTATCTTCGGCAAAAATATCCTTGTCGGCCTTATAGCCGAACTCCATGAAATCCACGCCCGCCGCCACGTTGGTGTGATAGAGCTCTTTGACAAATTCGTCGGTAAATTCAAAATTGTTGACCAATCCGCCGTCGCGCAAAGTCGCGTCGACCACGCGGATACTCTTTCGGAACGATAACAGATTGCCCGTTTCCGCCATAATCGTATTTCCTCCTGAATTCTATGTATATCTCGTCGTATTTCACTGCCGTGACGCAAGAAATCACCCGCCCCATGTCCGCAAAAACGCCCTTCCGCAGAGAGACGGCGGCCGTTGCATTGTGTTAGATGTAGCACGTTCTCTTCCGTCGCGTTCTTGTCTTACGCCGCGTTGCCGCGGCGGGAATACGGCTGAGTTTCCGCCGCTCAGCTGTGCCGTTTGTTGAGTTCGGTGCAGACGTCCGACAGGCTTACCCCGCGGGCGGCAAGCAGCACCAGCGTATGGTAGAGCAGGTCGGCACATTCGCCGATGAGCTCTTCTTTGTCCTCGTTCTTGGACGCGATGACCATTTCCACCGCCTCTTCCCCCGCCTTTTTGGCGATCTTGTCGATGCCTTTCTCAAAGAGATAGGAAGTATAAGACCCTTCGGCGGGATGCTCCTTGCGATCGAGCACGATGCGCTGCAATTTTCCCAGCATCTCCGCGCCGATACGCTCTTTATCCCCCTGCAAAAAGTCAAAGAAACAGGAATAGGCGCCCGTATGACAGGCGACGCCCGTCTGACGGACTTTGAGCAGGACGCAGTCGCGGTCGCAGTCGAAGGACATGGAAACGACCTGCTGCACGTGTCCGCTCTCCTCTCCCTTTTTCCAGAGTTTTTTCCTGGAACGGCTCCAATAGTGCGCATAGCCCGTCTTTTCGGTCATCTCCAGCGCCTCGGCGTTCATATACGCCTGCATGAGCACTTCTCCGCTCTCTATATCCTGTGCGATCGCACAGATCAAACCCTTCTCGTCAAACTTGATATTTTCGGTCATGGTATGTCTCCTTATTCCTTTTCTTGCATATTTTCCCCGCCATGGTTCTGTGTTTGGGTTGTCGGCTGTCCGTCCGTTTCGTCCGAAATGTCCTGCCCTTCTCCGAAATCGAAAAACATGCCGTTGATGGTTACGAGCGTGCCTTCCTGACCCTCTTCCGTCTGCATAAAAAGCTCTTCCGGCACGGGATATTCTTCCGTTTCGCCCTCTTCGGTCTCAAACACAAGTACAAAAGAAGACTCGTTTTTGGGCAGGTTCAGTCCCTTATAATAGTAATGATTGATTTTCTTCTGCAAGACCCTTGCGCGGACGAACCTTGTCCCCGCGGGTTCCTGCAATGCATCCTCCGCAGGTGCCGCCTCTGCCTGTTTTTTCTCTTCCTTGCGAACAAGCAAGCCGACAGGCACAAAAAGCGCGGACAAAATCGCCAGTCCGAACACGACGCCGATAACGATCGCCAAAACGGATTCCACGTCCATATTTTCCTCCCCTCTCGCCGTCTTTTCGTTATTCCAAAAAATCTCGTTGTCGGCGACGCGCCTTTTTCAGACGCGACGCACCGCCACGCCTCGCGCGGCCAGATATTCCTTCAGTTCGCCCATATCCAATTCTCCGTAATGGAAGAGGGAAGCCGCCAGCGCGGCATCGGCTTTTCCTTCCGTCAGAACGTCATAAAAATGCTCTTTCGTTCCCGCGCCGCCCGAAGCGATCACGGGAATGTTGACGGCCTCGGCGACGCGGCGGGTCAGTTCCAGATCGTACCCCGCTTTAGTCCCGTCGCAGTCCATGCTGGTGAGCAGCACCTCGCCCGCGCCCAGTTTTTCCGCTTGCACGATCCAGTCCAGCACGTCGAGGTCGGTCTTTACCCGACCGCCGTTGAGATATACGTCCCAGCGACCCTGTCCGTTGCGCTTGGCGTCCACCGCCAGTACGACGCATTGCGAACCGAAACGCATCGCCGCTTCGGTGATGAGGTTGGGATTCTTAATCGCCGACGAATTGACGGAAATTTTATCCGCACCGCAGGAAAGAAGAGTCTTGAAATCCTCCGCCGTGCGGATACCGCCGCCCACGGTAAGCGGAATGAAAACCTGTTCGGAAGCGCGGGAAATGACGTCGAGGACGGTGCCCCGCCCCTCCGCGCTCGCCGTTATGTCCAGAAAGACGATTTCGTCCGCGCCGAAGGCGTTGTATGTCTTGGCGCACTCCACGGGATCGCCCGCGTCGATGAGGTTGATGAAGTTGATCCCCTTGACCACCCGACCGCATTTCAGGTCGAGGCAGGGTATGATGCGTTTGCATAACATATTGGCAATATCCTTATACAATATACCGATCCATCGAAACAGTTACCGACAGGCGCGGATGGCTTCGGTCAGATCAATGGCACCCGCATAGATACTTCTGCCCAGAATGGCGCCGTACAGTCCCGCCGCTTTCAGTTTCAGAAGATCGTCCAACGAGGCGATGCCGCCCGACGCGATGACGTCGAGCCCCGTTTTTTCCTGCATGGCGCGGGTCGGCTCAATGCTCGGGCCCTGCATGGCGCCGTCTTTGGAAATGTCGGTGAACACCGCATACCGAACGCCCATGTCCGCGGCTTTGCGCCCGAAGTCTTCCGCCGTTTCGTCTGAAAGTTCCGTCCAGCCCTTGATGGAAAGTTGTCCGTCTTTGGCGTCTATGCCCGCCACGATCTTTTCTTTATACGTTTCCGTCAATGCGGCAAAGAGAGCGGGATCGGTGCAGGCAACCGTGCCGAGAACGACCCGCGCCGCACCCGCATTCAGACGGGAACGAACGTCGGCAAAGGAACGCAGTCCCCCGCCCGACTGCACGGGAACGCCGAGTTTGGCTATTTTTTCCAGCGTTCCGTTGATATGGCTGTTGCCGTCGAACGCCCCGGAAAGATCGACCACGTGCAGAAACTCCGCGCCGCAGTCCAACCATTGTTTGGCACGGTCGACGGGATCGCCGTAATCGGTCACTTCATTCTTTTTGCCGTATAAAAGCCGCACCGCGCGGCCGTCCAGAATATCGATGGCGGGAAATAAAATCATGCGTTTTCCTCTCGTCAATGACTGTTTCAGAAAAAATTAAAGGGTAAAAAATTACAGTTTCAGAAAATTTTTGAGCAATGCCAGTCCCGCGTCGCCGCTCTTTTCGGGGTGAAACTGGGTGCCGTACACGCTCTTGCCGTTCCATACCGCCGCGGGATAGTCCTCGAAATAGTTGCATGTTGCAATGGAAAATTGCCGTTCCGTGCGGGCATGGTAGCTGTGTACAAAGTAAAAATAAGTATTTTCGGGTATACCTTCAAAGAGCGGAGAGCGCAGAGAAAAGACGCTGTTCCAGCCGATTTGAGGGACCTTGCCCTGTGTGAAACGGACCACGTCCCCTTTGCAGAACCCAAGCCCCGCGTGCTCGCCCTCCTCGAAGGATTTTTCAAGCAGGAACTGCATGCCGAGACAGATGCCGAGCACGGGCGTTTCGTCGTCGGCGCGCAGGCGAAGATATCCGTCCAAACCGCGCTTGGTCAGCTCCTCCATCCCCGCGCCGAAGGACCCGACGCCGGGAAGAATGAGCCGATCGCACCGATCGAGCAGGGAGAAATCGCCGCTGATGACCGCGCTTTCTCCGAGATATTCGATTGCCTTCTGCACGGAACGCACGTTCCCCATGCCGTAATCGAGAATGCCTATCATAAAAAAATTATCCTTTTATTTGTATCGCCCTATCGCTATAACGCTCGGCGGCTGTATTCTTGCGCCGCCTAACTCACAAAACGCCCTTGCTGGACGGAATCTTGTCCGACACGACCGCAATTGCCGTGCGCAGACACTGCGCCAGCGCTTTGAAGACGGCTTCCGCCTCGTGGTGTTTGTTGCCCGTCGCGAGGAGTTTTACATAAATATTCAATCCCGCATTGTTGGAAAACGCGCGGAGGAACTCCTCCACGAGTTCGGCGTCGAAATCGCCGATCTTGCCGCGGGACAATTCTCCGCCGCAGTCGAAATTCAGAAAAGGCCTGCCGCTGATATCCAGCGCGACGAGCGCGGCGCATTCGTCCATGGGTACCACCTTATCGGCAAACCGCGCGATGCCGCGCTTATCGCCGAGCGACTCTTTGAGCGCCAGTCCGAGCGCGATGCCCACATCCTCGGTGGAGTGGTGAAAATCGACTTCGACGTCCCCTTTGCATTTGACCTGTAACCCGATGCCCGCGTGCACGGCGAGCAGTTCAAGCATATGATTGAGAAATCCCACGCCCGTATCGACGGCCGTTTCGCCCCCTTCGAGTTGCAGAGAAAGTACGATTTGCGTTTCCTTGGTGTTGCGTTTGATTTTTGCCGTTCTCATGGTTTTAACCCTCGCTTTCCGTGTTATAAATTTTATAGCGTTTCAATCGAAAAGATGATTTCTCCCCGGCCGTCAGCGCAAACGTACCTTGACGGCATTGGCATGCGCCGTGAGCCCTTCGCTTTCCGCAAGACGGACGATGTGCTCGCCGTCCGCTTCGAGCGCACTCTTTTCATAGCGGATGACGGACATTTTGCGGAGGAATATATCCTGATTCAATACCTGGAAAAACTTGGCACTGCCGCCCGTGGGCAGAATGTGATCGGGGCCCGCAAAATAATCCCCGACGGGTTCGGGCGTATAGCCGCCCAGAAACACCGCGCCCGCGTTTCGCACGCCTTTTACCAGCTCCTCGGCATTCGCCGCATAGATCTCCATGTGTTCGGGCGCGACTTCGTTGGCGAGCTTTACGGCCTCTTCCAAAGAGTCGAGCACCACGATGCCGCCGTTGTGTTCCAAGGAATAAGCGGCAATCTCCCGCCGCGAAAGCGCGGCGAGCTGTTTTTCCACCTCCGCTTGCACCTTTTCGGCGAGCGACGGACTATCCGTCAATACGATGGAGCGGGCAAGACGGTCATGTTCCGCCTGCGAAAGCGCGTCGGCGGCGACATAAGCGGGGTTTGCCTGATCGTCGCAGAGAATGAGAATCTCACTCGGTCCCGCCAGCATATCGATGCCGACCTGACCATAAACCTCTTTTTTGGCAAGCGTAACGAAAATATTGCCGGGGCCTGCAATGACATTGACCTTGGGGATACTCTCGGTGCCATATGCCAGAGCGGCGATCGCCTGCGCGCCGCCGACCTTGAAAATTTTCTCGGCACCGCACTCCGCCGCCGCCACGATCGTGGCGGGACTGACCTTGCCTTCTTTGGCGGGCGTCGCCACATAAATATGCTCCACTCCCGCCGCCTTTGCGGGCAAAATGCCCATGCAGACGGAGGAGAAGAGCGGCGCGGTACCGCCCGGCACATAGATTCCCGCGCGCTCCACGGCGCGCACGACGTAACCCGTTGTGCGACCCTGTCCGTCCGAACGGACGTCATCCTGCATGACGTTACGGCTGTGATAAGCGAGGATATTCTTGACGGCCAGCCGCAACGACGCAAGCAATTCCTTGTCCACGGCGGCATAGGCCGCTTCGATCTCGGCGGGAGAAACGGCGATTGTTTCGGCCGTCAGATCGGTATTATCGAATTTGCGCGCATAGGCAAAGAGCGCGGCGTCGCCCTTCTTCTTGACGTCGGAAACGATTTCTTTGACAGCGGCGACGAGTTTTTCATCCTCGAACCCGCCGCGGGCGAGCAGTTCCGCGCAGTTGTCTTTATTATAAATTTTCATCATGGTTTTATACCCTATGTTATGGCTTTACACCCTTGCGCGCATCTTTTCGATGAGCGGCAGCAAAACGTCCGCTTTGGTTTTCAGACTGACCTTATTGGCGACAAGTCGCGCAGAAATGTCATAGACCTCTTCCAACACGACCAGCCCGTTGGCTTTGAGCGTGGAACCCGTCTGCACGATGTCGAAAATCACATCGGCGAGCCCCGTTACGGGCGCCAGCTCGATGGAGCCGTGCAGGGCGATGATTTCGATGTCCTCCCCGCGGGAGGCATACAGTTTGCGCGCGGTATTCACGTATTTCGTGGCAACGCGCAAGTGGGAATTGGTGAGCTGTTTTTTCATTGCGGGATAACCCGCGACGCACAACTTGCATTTTTCAAATTTCAGATCGAGCATTTCATAGAGGTCTTTGTCCTCCTCCATGAGCGTGTCCTTCCCGACGATGCCGATGTCGGCGATGCCGTATTCCACATAGGTCGGAACGTCGGACGGCTTGACCAGAAAGAAGGCATATTGTCCGTCCTCGCTTTCCAGCACGAGTTTGCGGGTATCGGAAAACACCACGTCGGCGTCCACGCCGCACTCTTTCAAAAGCGCCGCGCTTTCCTGCGCGAGCCGTCCCTTTGCCAGCGCCACGGTGATCATAATTTTTCCACCCCCTTCTTTGTCGCTTTCAGCACGACTATGCCCGCATTTTTCAAATCTTCCGTCGAAAACGTATCCGCCGCCAGAAGGTCGACGCGGCGCCCCGCTTCGGTGAGTTCCAGATATGCCTGATAGGCCTTTGCCTCTGCCCCTTCTTCGCTGAACAATACAACATCCGCCTGCGGTGCGGCGGGGCGCAAAGCCCCCTGCCGTTCGAGCGCGATGAGGATGCGTTTCAGTCCCATGGCAAACCCCACGGCGGGCACATGTCTGCCGAAATCGTCCGCAAGGTTGTCGTATCTCCCCCCGCTCAGAATGGCGGAACCGATGGAACGGGTCAATCCCGTGAATACTACGCCCGAATAATAAGACAAATCTTTGACCGTGCCGAGGTCGAAAGAAACGTATTTTTCCAATCCGAATTGCTTTAACAGATCGTAAACTTTTTTCAAACGGTCGAGCGCCTCGCGGGAAGCGGGCGTACCCGCATATTTCTCCGCGCGGGACAAAACATCCACCCCGCCAAACAGCGTGGGAAGCGCGGCAAGCGCGTCGGAAGCCTTTTTCGGTGCGCCGTGTTTTTCGAGCAGCGCCTGTGCGCCGACCGCGTCTTTGGCGTTGACGAGAAGGCGCACTTTCTCCACTTCCTCCGCGTCCAATGCGCATTCTTCCAAAATGCCTTTGAAGAACCCCGCATGCCCCACGTCGATGATGAAATCTTTGAGTCCGATCGCCTGTAAACATTCAATGGCAAAGGCAATCGCCTGCGCGTCGGAAAAGGCGTTGGAAACGCCCAGAAATTCCACGCCCGCCTGATATATTTCGCGGATGGTGTAGCTGCCCGCGCCCGCATAGTCCCATACATTGGAAAAATAGCAAAGCTTGGAAGGCAACGCGATGTCCGCCGTCGCCGCCATGCGCGCCACGGCGAGGGTCATGTCCGGACGGAGCACCAAAAGACTGCCGTCGCCGTCCGTCAGCTTGAACATCTTCTTCTGCGGAATTTTATTCTTGATCTCCGCATATGTATCATAAAATTCAAGCGCGGCGGACTGCACCCGACTGCACCCCGCAAGAGAGAATTTTTTTTCTAATTTTTCTTCGATGGTATTGAGGTTGTAACACTCGTCGGGCAGAAGATCCTGCACGCCCGCGGGCAACCGATAGTAACTTTTGCGTTTCATACCGTAAATTATACTACAAAACGGGAAAAGTTGTCAAATTTTTTATGATAAAAAAAGCCATCGGCGACGTAAAACGCGCCGATGGTTTTTTTCTTCGGAAAAGAAACATATTTTTTTATTTTGAACAAAAATTTGCTTGCTATTATTCCAATTTTAGAATATACTATATCTAAAATAAAACCAATAGGTGAATTTATGTTAAGCTATATCTCGGCGAAAGAAGCAGCCGAAAAATGGAACATTTCTCAACGGCGAGTTGCAATTTTATGTACGGAAAACAGAATCGACGGCGCAATGATGGTCGGCAATATATGGATCATACCTTCGGACGCCGAAAAACCGAGCGACAAACGGAGTATCCGCTATGTAAAACCGCAAAAAAAACAATTAAAGCCTTTTGTGAAATGGGTCGGCGGAAAAAGCCAGCTGATTGAAGAACTCGAAAAGTTTTTGTGCGACGAAAAAAACAGCCATCTGACTAAATATGCAGAGCCTATGGTCGGCGGCGGTGCGCTTTTTTTCAATGTACTTTCAAAACATAATTTTCAGGATTTATATATCAGCGATATAAACCCTGAACTTATCAACGCATATCAAATGATTCAAAAGGATGCGGAACCCCTCATTGCCCGTTTGCAGGAAATGGAGCGCACCTTTCTCCCCCTCGACGAAAACGGAAGAAAATATTATTATTACTCTATACGGGAAAAATTCAACACGACCGAATTATCTGAAAATACTGCCATCGATAAAGCAGCTTGCTTTATATTTTTAAATAGAACTTGTTTCAACGGGTTATATCGCGTCAACCGAAAAGGACTTTTCAATGTGCCGATGGGAGCTTATAAGAATCCGACCATCTGCGATGCCGAAAACCTGCGTAATATCCATCACACCCTTCAAAACGCGACCATTGTATGCGGCGATTACTCTTTGTCAAAATCCTTCATAGACAATCGGACGTTCGTATATCTTGATCCCCCTTACCGCCCCATTTCAGAAACTTCCGCCTTTACTTCCTACAATTGTGATACTTTTGACGATAACGAACAAATCAGGCTTGCAAAGTTTATTGATGAAATGAACGAAATCGGCGCAAAAATTGTGTTGAGCAAACATCGAAAAAAATAATATTTTTAGGGAGAATTGATACATGAAAAGAAAATATATCGTAACGATTGAGGAAATGATATCACAGGATTTCGAAATCGAGGCTGATAGTATTGATGTTGCATTGGAAACAGCGGAGCAACAATATAAAAAAGGCATCATTACTCTATCCGACGGTAATTTAGTTTGCAAACAAATTTCCGCTACTGACAACAAAGGAGATAGCGTTGATTGGTATGAATTTTAATTTTGATAAAAATCTTGCTATTACCTGTAAGAGCAAGTCGCAAAAAATAAGAATTATGAGCGAAACATGGGTTTCACAAAATATATTTTGCCCCTCCTGCGGCAACATACATATTTCAAAGTTACCCAACAATATGCCCGTTGCAGATTTTCAATGCGAATATTGCGGAGAAACATATGAATTAAAAAGCAAAAACGGCAAAATCGGCAAAAAAATTACCGACGGTGCTTATTCTACAATGATTGAACGAATCACAAGCATAAACAATCCTGACCTGTTCATTATGGAATATTCAGCCGATTTGCAGGTTGTTAATTTATCAATCGTTCCAAAATTTTTCTTTACGCCATCCGTCATTGAACAGCGCAATCCCCTTGCAAGGACTGCCCGCAGGGCTGGCTGGGTTGGTTGCAATATATTGTATTCTCAAATTCCCGACCAAGGAAAAATCAGCATAATAAACAACCAAAAAATTTCCGATATAAAAACTGTCGTGGAAAATTATACTCGCGCCAAAAAATTACAAACGAACGATATCAATAACCGCGGTTGGCTAATGGATATTTTATCGTGTGTTAATTCCATTCCATCGATTGATTTTTCTCTTCAACAGATTTATACGTTTATTGATGTATTGCAACGAAAACATATTGAAAACAACAATGTCGAAGCCAAAATTCGACAACAATTACAGATTTTACGGGATAAAGGCTTTTTAGAATTTTTGGGAAACGGGCATTACAGAAAAATTTCAAACTCACAATAAAGCGACCAGCAATTCAAAAAGAGAACAATTGATCTCATATGCACACATCCCCCTTATGCAGACATTATTCATTACAGCGATAATATTGACGGAGACTTATCGCTTCTGCCGATGAAAGATTTTTTATTTGAAATGGGCAAGGTAGCACAGGAATTTTATCGGGTTCTGAAAAAAGATAAATTTTGCGCCGTTTTGATGGGTGATATGCGAAAAAAAGGCATGGTGCAACCGCTTGCCTTTGAAACAATGCGAATTTTTGAACTTTCAGGATTTAAATTAAAAGAAATTATCATCAAAGAACAACACAACTGCAAGGCAACGGGATATTGGAAAACAAACAGCATAAAATTTAATTTTTTGTTGTTGGCGCATGAATATTTATTTGTTTTTAAAAAATAAATATTTCTTTTAAAATTTACGCCGCCCCGAACGGAACTGTTCGGGGCGGCGTTCTGTCTTTTTTCGATGCGAAACGCAGTTCTGCCGCTTTCCGTCTTTCGACGGCGCGGCGGGTCAGTTGAGCACCACGTCTTTGAGGGCGTTATATTTCTGCACCGCCGCGCGGCGGATGTCCTCGGTGTCGAACGAGCCCGAGAAACTTTCGTCGCTCAGTTTTTTCGCCAGAAAAATGACATCGGCGGGATATTGCAGGTTGCGTATTTCATTGAGGAATTTACCGCTTTGACGGGTGCCGAAAAAGTCCCCGCTCCCGCGCAGGCGCAAGTCCTCTTCCGCGATGGCGAAGCCGTCGGCGGAATTTTTCAGGATCTGCAAACGTTCCCGCGCGGTGTCGCTTTCGCTGCCCAGGAGCAAAAAGCAATAACTCTGCACATCCCCGCGCCCCACGCGGCCGCGGAGCTGATGGAGCTGGGAAAGACCGAAACGCTCGGCGTTATGAATGACCATCACGGTGGCGTTGGGCACGTCGACTCCGACTTCGATGACCGTCGTGGAGACGAGGCAATCGAATTTCCCGTCCTTAAAATCCTGCATGACGGCGTTCTTTTCCTTGTCTTTCATCCTGCCGTGAAGCATGGCGAACCGCACCCGCGGCAAGCGGTTTTTCAGATCTTCGTACAGTTCGCTGACGCTCAAAACCTCGCCTTCGTCGTCATCGATCTTGGCGGCGACGAAATATGCCTGCCTTCCTGCCCGCACCTGTTTTTCCACATAGTCCAAAAGATCGGCATAGCGACGGGCGGGGACGACGGACGTGGCGACGGGCAGGCGCTCGCTCGGCTTGTCTTCGATGGTGGTGATGTCGAGATCGCCGTAAAAGATGAGCGAGAGCGTGCGGGGAATGGGCGTGGCGGACATGACGAGCACGTCGACGCCGTTTCCCTTTTCGCTCAGCGCGTTGCGCTGTGCCACGCCGAAACGGTGCTGTTCGTCGCACACGCAAAAGGACAGGTCGGAAAGCTCCACATCCTTCTGAATGATGGCATGGGTGCCGCAAATGATGTCGAGTTCGCCGTTTTTGAGGGCGGTTTTGATCTCCCGTTTTTCCTTCGCCGTCAGCGCGCCCGAAAGGTAACCCACTCTATATTCGGGGAAATATTTACAGAGCGTCTGATAGTTCTGCCGCGCAAGCACTTCCGTCGGGGAGAGGTATGCGGCGCGGTGGCCGCTCTTCACGGCCATATAAATGCCGCAAAGGGCGACGGCGGTTTTGCCGCTGCCCACGTCGCCCTGCAAAAGACGGTTCATGCGCGCGGGGGCGTGCAGGTTGCGATAGATGTCGTTGACGGCTTTTTTCTGTCCGTCGGTAAACTCAAACGGAAAGCGCGCGGCAAAGTCCTTGACGTCCTTTGCCGTTACGGAATACTCATTGATCCGCACTTCCTGTTTGTCGCCCTTGATGATCTTGAACGCGCTGATGAGCTTGAAATATTCTTCCAGCGCAATGCGCTCCGCCGCCCCCTTCTGCGCGGACATGGTATCGGGGAAGTGAATGTTCCAATACGCCTGCGGCAGGGAAGAAAGAGCATATTTCGCAATGAGCGGCGAAGGGATGACGGAGTCTATTTTTTCTCTTTTCAACGCCTCGCGCACGGCAGACGACAAGATGCGCTGTGTGATGCTCCCCTTGACCGTGTACACGGGCACGATGCCTTTTAACCGATAGTTATTATCGAGCGGTTCGAACGTGGGATTGGTGACCGAAAGCGCGTCGTAACGGTTGGATACCCTGCCGTAAAAGAGATATTCGCCCGGTTTGAGCTTCTGCGCGACGTACGGCTGATTGAACCACACCGCCGTGAAGGGAAAGCCGTCCTGGTTGCAGAAGGCGCGCACGACCTTGTAGCGGCTGGCATGGTTGACGGGCGAAACGGAGAGGACGCGGCAGACGAAAAGCACCATGTCGTTGTGATAGGCGTCTTTGAGCGAAGTGCGCTTTGTCAAGTCGAGATAGCCGCGGGGATAATAGTTGATCATATCCGCCGTGGAAAAAATGCCCAGTTTGTTCAGATCCTTCTCCCGTTTTTCGGAGATGTTTTTGATGGAAGAAAGCTGCATTTCCCTTTTTCTCCTTTCTGCCCCTCTTCACGGGCATGGGTCATTGACAGTATAACACTTTCACAAAAAAATTTCAATATATAAGTAAAAATTTGCTTTTGAAAGAAGGAAAAAACCGCCCGCGGGCGGTTTTCTTGCGTTCGTAAAGAAAAATTTACTCCAAAGACACGATGTAATAGTACACGGGCTGACCGCCGAAATGGGCGTCCACGTCGCAATCGGGATAGAGTTCGGAGAGTTTTTCCTTCATCTCTTCCGCCTGCTCTTCCGTTACTTCTTCGCCGTAATAGAGCGTGATGACCTCGTGGGACGGGTCTTTGAGTTTGGAAATCAGGGAGACGAGCGTCTCTTCCACGTCTGCGCCCTTGGCGAGGATCTTCTTGTCGTCCAGGCCGATGATGTCCCCTTCGTTGATGTGGAATCTGCCCACGGTCGTCGTGCGGACGGCGTGGGTTACCTGTCCCACCTTGACGTCGCCGATGGCGTTGGTCATGTTGGTCTTGTTCTCCGCAACGGACGCCTCGGGATCGAATGCCAGCGCCGCCGCAAAGCCCTGCGGAACGTTCTTGGTCGGGATCACGTGAATGGTGCGGTTTTCCACCAATGCCTTGGCCTGCTCCGCCGCCAGAATAATATTCTTATTGTTGGGGAACACGAAAACGTTGGAGGCGTTGACACGCATAACGGCGTCGGCAATGTCGTTGGCCGACGGGTTCATGGTCTGTCCGCCCTCGATGACTTTGTCCACGAACAGGTCTTTGAATATGTCGGAAATGCCCTTGCCCGCACAGATGGACACCATACCCATCTGTTTCTTTTCTCTCTCACGCTTGGCGCGGACCTGACGGTTCTCTTCGAGCATGTTCTCGATCTTGATGCGGTCGAGCTCGCCCAGTTCAAGCGCATAGGAAAGCGCTCTGCCCGGCGTGTTGGTGTGAACGTGAATTTTGACGAGCTCCAGATCGCCGATACAGATGACCGAGTCGCCGATGCGCATGAGTTTTTCTTTGAGCCGCTCGATGTCTGCGAGCGTCGTGCTCTTTTTCAGATTGATGACGAAAAATTCCGTGCAGTATGCAAATTCGATTTCGCCGAGGTCGAGATTGATGATGTCCGAATTGTCGCCGAACACTTCCTCTTCACTCTTTTGCGCCTGCGCCGCGCTCTCGACTTCGTCTTCGCTGATCTCTGCTCCCGCCAAAGACGCACGCCAGCCGCGGAGAATGGTCATGAGCCCCACGCCGCCGCTGTCCACAACGCCCGCTTTTTTCAGGACAGGCAACAGCTCGGGCGTCATGGCAAGCGCTCTGTCGCCCTCTTTGATGATGTCGTCCAAAAATACGTCGATGTCTTTATTGCGCCCCGCGTTCTTGACGGCGTATTCGCCCATCATGCGGATAACGGTCAGAATGGTACCTTCCTTGGGAATAGACACCGCGCCATAAGCCACCTTCGTGCCCGATTCAAGCGCCTTGGCAAAGACTTTGCAGTCGATGGGCTTGCCCTCGCGGAATACAGAACAGATACCGCGCAGGATCTGGGAGGTGATGACGCCCGAATTGCCGCGCGCGCCTTTGAGCGCGCCCTTGGCGACGGCGTCGCATACCTCCGCGATCGCGTTCGACGAGCAGGCGCTCATTTCACGGACCGCCGACTGAAGGGTCAAAGACATATTGGTACCCGTATCGCCGTCGGGGACAGGGAAGACGTTCAACGCGTCCACTTTCGCGCGGTTGATGTCGAGCGTACGCGAACCGCTGATGATCATTTTTCTGAAATCGGTGCTACTGATTACTTTATGCATAATTTACTGTTTTTTTCAACTCCTTAAAATGGGTTTCCGCGCTTAAAACAACCCATCTTACCTTTGCGACGGGATGAAAACGGACGCGCGAAAAAGGACACGGAACGGAAAAAAGAGCCAAGACTTTTACAGCTTGACCCCGATCACGTTGACGTTGACCGTGTCCACAATCATACCGGTGAAGTATTCGACTTTATACTTTATGGCCTCCTTTAAGGATTCCGCCACCGCATTGATGGATACGCCGTACTTGACGACGACGTAAACGTCGATATAAATTCTGTTGCCGGAAGTGGTGACGCGTACGCCCCTGCCGCCGACTTCTTTTTTCATGAATTCCGCAAGAGAATCGGTAAAACGCCGCGCAACGGTCTTGACGATCCCGTAGCTCTCCATTGTGGCATAAGACGCGACCTTGGCGATGGCCAGATCGGAAATGGATATTTTACCGTAGGCATTACTTGTATTAACTGACATATTATTCTCCCGTTTATATTGTTCATTGTACATTATTTCTTTGCGTTTGGCAAGCGTTTCGGAAAATTTTTCGGGATTTTTTTATTTTTTCTTCCGATTATGCTTTTTTTTGATTGCTTTTTTTTTGATTTAATGGTATAGTATCTATGCTTGCGGTCAGGCAGACCGCTTTCTTTCATGTGAGAAATTTACCTCGGAGGTGTGAAAATAATGTCCAAAGTTTGCAGTATTTGCGGTAAAGGCCAGGCGTCCGGCAACAATGTCAGCCACTCCAAGCGCAGAACGAGAAGAACCTTCAAAGTCAACGTGCAGAAGGTGAGTTTCGTGCAGGACGGCAAAACGCAGACCGGCTATGTCTGCGCAAGATGCCTCAAAAGCGACAAAGTGCAGCGCGCGTAACCCCATCATTTCCAAAGACGGTACAAGGGCCGCTCCCCGTTCGGGGCGGTCCTTTTTCCGTTGCGTTTCTTCCTCCGATCCGTCTGTTTTTCCGATCGCCGTTCAATTGAATTCGGCGCGGAAAAATTCCATTCCTGTTCAAAAGCCCAAAACGCGCAATGCGTTTTTTTGGAGGACTTTTTCGATCTGACGGAAGGACAGCCCCTCTCCTTTCAGCGCATCCTCCAACTTTGCCGCCGCTTCCTGACAGTCTCTGTAATACCCCCGCGGTATTCCGTCGAAATCGCTCCCGATTGCCACGGTATCCTCTCCGCAAATATCAATCATATATGCAATATGTTTCGCAGATGAATATTTTCCCAAAAAAAGAGGATAAAAATTGACGCCGACTATGCCTCCGCTTTCGGCAATCGCGCGCAGTTGTAAATCGGTCAGATTGCGCGTATTTTCGCACAATTCCCGCGCATTTGAATGGGATGCGACAAACGGTTTTTTATATAATCGCAATATATTGCACACATCCGTAAAACCCTGATCGGAGAGATGAGATACGTCAACCAAAATGTTACACGCCGCAAGCGTTTCAACGGTTCGTCTGCCCACGGGCGTCAGTCCGCCGCCCGTGTCATGCGCGCCGCCGAGAGCATTGCCGCCGTTCCAGACCAGTCCGCACAGTTTCACGCCCGCGCGCGCCATTTGCTCTATATTCTCCTCCCGTCCCTCCGCCATTGCGGCATTCTCCACGGAGAGCACGGCAAGCGTGCCGCGCGGCGCAAGCCGCGCGGAAAGCTCCCGAAAGAGCGCCGCCTTGCGACGAAAATGCGCCATGTCCGCCCGACCGTTTTCGGCAAAGACGGCGAACGTCTGTAAAAAAACACTCCCGCACAGTTTTGCGGGAGTGATGTGAAGGTCTTCGCGCCCGTCCGTCCATGCGGCGGGCGCGTCGATTTTATCCAAAAGATCGCAATGCAGATCGCAATATTTCAAAATTAGCCTTTCTCCTCTTCGTCAAAGTCGAGGAACACGAGCACCGTGCCGCGGTCGCAATCAAACCGCGCCCGATCGGAGCGCAGGACGTTGGAGATGCCGCGGCAACTGCCATAGGTCAAGGTCAGCCCGTCGAGCGGATACTTGAACCCCTCACTCTGCATTATATGCGCATCCCCGCCGAAAGGCAACACGGACAGCGTGTCCCCCGCCCGGCCGCAAAAAACGGTTTGCCCCGCCGCGGGAAAGATGACGGAATTGCGGGCGTATAACCTGCCCTTGACGCCCGCCCGATGCAGACGGTACAAAAGATGCAGGTTGCCGAGGAAATGGTCCTCTCTGCCGCCTCCGCCGCCGTAAATGTCAATCTCGTCGCATCCGCGCGCAAGGAGTCGTTCCAACCCGATCTCCCCGTCGGTATAATTTTTTTCGGAGGGATATATCTCGGTCGGCGGCGGATCGGGCAAAAAGGAAAGCGAATCGAAATCACCGACGTTTTCATCAATTTTCACCCGACCTTTCGCCCAATCATATGCCCCGTCGCAACAGACGACATATGCGCCGTCCGCGCATATGTCCCCGCGGTGCGGCTGTCCGTTCAGCAATAAAATTCCTTTCATGCTCTGTTTTTTTCTCCTATGTCGCAGTTATCAAAACGCAACGCGCCCCCGCCGCGGGATTTTCAAGGGACGTTGTCCCTTGAACGGGGTTCTCCAAGGGGCGGCGCCCCTTGGGAATTAGTAGCCCTTAACGCGGGAACGCCGTTCCCGCACCCTCGGCAAAGGGAGTACCCCCCTTTGCAATCCCGTATTCCGCGCCAAGCGCGGGACGCGTGGCGCGCGATATACCCGCCGCGGGATTTTCAAGGGGCATTGTCCCTTGAACGCGGTTCTGCAAGGGGCGGCGCCCTTGGGAATTGGTTTCCCTTAACGCGGGAACGCCGTTCCCGCACCCTCGGCAAAGGGACCGCGTCCCTTTGCAATCCCGTATTCCGCGCCAAGCGCGGGACGCGTGGCGCGCGATATACCCGCCGCGGGATTTTCAAGGGG